>NZ_VMMV01000062.1:0-25930 GCF_013277375.1 Streptococcus sp. 3613 | reverse complement strand
GCTTTGAGGTTGCAGATAGAACTGACAAAGTCAGCTCAAAGCACTGCTTTGAGGTTGCAGATAGAACTGACGAAGTCAGCTCAAAACACCGTTTTGAGGTTGCAGATAGAACTGACGAAGTCAGCTCAAAACACCGTTTTGAGGTTGCCGGATAAGACTGACGAAGTCAGTAACATATACCTACGGCAAGGCGACGTTGACGCGGTTTGAAGAGATTTTCGAAGAGTATTATTCGAAAGTATCTCAGTGATTTCCTCATCTATAAGCAAAAAACTTGAAAAAAGTGAATGTTTGCGTTATCATTTTCATATAGAAAGAAAAAGAGGTATTACAGATGGCTATTATCTTACCAGAACTTCCATATGCATACGACGCTTTGGAACCATACATCGATGCGGAAACAATGCACTTGCACCATGACAAACACCATCAAACTTATGTCAACAATGCCAATGCAGCTTTAGAAAAACACCCTGAAATCGGTGAAGACCTTGAAGCCTTGCTTGCTGATGTAGAATCTATCCCAGCTGATATCCGTCAAGCACTTATCAACAATGGTGGCGGACACTTGAACCACGCTCTTTTCTGGGAATTGATGACTCCCGAGAAAACAGCTCCTTCAGCAGAACTGGCAGCAGCAATCGATGCAACATTTGGTTCATTTGAAGAATTCCAAGCAGCCTTCACTGCAGCAGCAACAACTCGTTTTGGTTCAGGTTGGGCATGGTTGGTTGTCAACAAAGAAGGGAAACTTGAAGTGACTTCAACAGCAAACCAAGACACACCAATCTCAGAAGGTAAAAAACCAATCTTGGGCTTGGACGTTTGGGAACATGCTTACTACGTGAAATACCGCAACGTGCGTCCTGACTACATCAAAGCTTTCTTTTCAGTAATCAACTGGAATAAAGTAGATGAATTGTACGCAGCTGCTAAATAATGATAGTTGGAGGGAAGAATTGTTCTTCTCTTTTTTAGGTTATAAGATTCTGGTCTGACAAAATCGTTAGACTTTTTTCATTTTTATGAGAAACGTGCTAACTGCTAGAAATTATGGTAGAATAAAGTATTAAGTAATCGTGAAAAAAGGATATCTATGCGAAAAGAAATTGCACCTGAATTATACAACTATAACAAGTTTCCTGGTCCTGAGTTTCATTTACACGGGGACAAGGTTGAAACGGAAGGGATCGCTTTTTCCTTGGTGGAAAATATCAAGGATGCCTTTGATGTGACGGCTTTTAATCAGCGTTTTTCAGAAGTCTTAACCAAGTTTGATTATATCGTGGGAGACTGGAGCAACGAACAGCTTCGCCTACGAGGTTTTTACAAGGATGACCGAACAGAAGAAAAACTTGAAAAAATCAGTCGTTTACAAGACTACCTATTAGAGTATTGTAGTTATGGTTGTGCCTATTTTGTCTTAGAAAATGAAGCCCCTAAGCGAGCATCATTTGACAAGAAAATGCGTAAGAAGGAAGAAGAACAGCCTTTTAGAAAAGGAAAGAAACCGACTCAAACAAAACGAAAACCGAATGCAGATAAGAAAAATAGACGTCGTCAGAAAGACCAGCATTCTCAGAAAGAGGACAAGGGACAACGTCATTTTGTCATTCGTCAGAAGTGAGTAGAGAATAAGGAGAAGAAATAAAACCCTCAATTTATAGTTTAACACGTCAAACCATGCAGGAATGGGTATTGGAGCAGGGAGAAAAGAAATTCCGTGCAGATCAAATCTGGGAATGGCTCTATTGAAGAAATGACCAACCTTTTCAAGGATTTGATTGCTAAGCTTAATGACCAGTTTGTGGTCAATCCCTTGAAACAAGGTATTGTGCAAGAGTCTGCTGATGGGACAGTTAAATATCTTTTTGAATTGCCAGATGGAATGCTGATTGAGACAGTACTCATACGTCAACACTACGTTTTATCTGTCTGTGTGACCACTCAGGTCGGCTGTAATATCGGTTGTACCTTCTGTGCCTCTGGTTTGATTAAGAAGCAACGTGACCTCAATAACGGTGAAATCGTAGCGCAAATTATGCTGGTTCAGAAATACTTTGATGAGCGTGGTCAGGATGAACGTGTCAGCCATATCGTTGTCATGGGAATCAGTGAGCCCTTTGATAATTACAACAATGTTTTGAATTTCGTTTGTACTATCAATGATGATAAAGTAATGGCTATCGGTGCTCGTCACATCACGGTTTCAACCTCAGGTTTGGCCCATAAAATTCGTGACTTTGCTGATGAAGGGGTTCAGGTCAATCTTGCCGTGTCTCTTCACGCACCCAACAATGAATTGCGCTCAAGCATCATGAAGATTAACCGTGCCTTTCCGATTGAAAAACTCTTTGCAGCTATTGAGTATTATATTGAGACAACCAACCGTCGTGTGACCTTTGAATACATCATGCTCAATGAAGTTAATGATGGTGTAGAACAAGCCTTGGAATTGGCTGAATTGCTCAAGAATATTAAGAAATTGTCTTATGTAAACTTGATTCCTTATAACCCAGTTAGTGAGCATGACCAATATAGCCGTAGTCCTAAAGAGCGCGTGTTGGCTTTCTATGATACGCTTAAGAAAAAAGGTGTTAACTGTGTGGTTCGTCAAGAGCATGGTACTGATATTGATGCAGCTTGTGGACAATTACGTTCTAATACAATGAAACGTGACCGCCAGAAAGCAGTTGCAGCAGTCAATCCTTAATGATGAAGAAAACTTATAATCATGTTTTGGTCTGGGGAGTCATTTTCTATAGCATTTGCATTGTCTATTTTTGCTTTACTCCTCAAGAACAATCTCCCGTGGGGGTGGAAACTCCAGGTATTCAGCATCTTGGACGCCTGGTTTTTCTTTTGACTCCTTTCAATTCTCTCTGGAAATTGGGTGAAGTGACTAGTTTGGGACAAGTCATTTGGATTTTTTTGCAGAACATTTTAAATGTCTTCTTGCTTTTTCCTCTGATGTTCCAACTCCTTTATCTCCTTCCAAACTTGCGGAAAACAAGAAAAGTGCTCTTTTTTAGTTTTCTAGTGAGTCTTGGAATCGAGTGTACGCAGTTAGTTTTGGACTTTTTCTTTGATTTTAATCGCGTCTTTGAGATTGATGATTTGTGGACCAATATCTTGGGTGGCTATTTGGCTTGGCTCCTCTATAAACAATTACATAAAAATAAGATAAGGAATTAAAATGAGTATTTTAGAAGTTAAAAATCTGAGTCACGGTTTTGGCGACCGTGCAATTTTTGAAGATGTATCCTTCCGTCTCCTCAAGGGAGAACATATCGGTCTGGTCGGTGCCAATGGTGAAGGAAAATCAACCTTTATGAGCATTGTGACTGGCAAAATGCTGCCAGATGAAGGGAAGGTTGAGTGGTCCAAATATGTGACCGCTGGTTACTTGGATCAGCACTCTGTTCTTGCTGAGGGGCAGTCGGTGCGCGATGTTCTCCGTACGGCCTTTGATGAGCTTTTCAAAGCTGAAGCTCGTATCAATGACCTCTATATGGAAATGGCTGAAGACGGTGCGGATGTTGATGCTCTCATGGAAGAAGTTGGCGAACTCCAAGACCGTTTGGAGAGTCGTGATTTCTATACCTTGGATGCCAAGATTGACGAAGTAGCGCGTGCCCTTGGTGTTATGGACTTTGGCATGGATACAGATGTAACCTCTTTATCAGGTGGGCAAAGAACCAAGGTGCTTTTGGCAAAACTTCTCCTTGAAAAGCCTGATATCTTACTTTTGGACGAGCCGACCAACTACTTGGATGCTGAGCATATTGACTGGCTCAAGCGTTATCTCCAAAACTATGAGAATGCCTTTGTCCTTATTTCACACGATATTCCATTCCTTAATGATGTTATCAATATCGTCTACCATGTGGAAAATCAACAACTGACGCGTTATTCTGGTGACTACTACCAGTTCCAAGAAGTCTATGCTATGAAGAAATCTCAGCTAGAGGCTGCCTACGAACGTCAGCAGAAAGAGATTGCAGATCTCAAAGACTTTGTCGCACGTAATAAAGCGCGTGTTGCAACACGAAACATGGCCATGTCTCGTCAGAAGAAATTGGATAAGATGGATATTATCGAGTTGCAAAGTGAGAAACCAAAGCCGTCCTTTGATTTCAAACCAGCTCGTACGCCAGGACGCTTTATTTTCCAAGCCAAGGATTTGCAAATTGGTTATGAACGTCCTCTGACCAAGCCTTTAAATCTTACCTTTGAACGCAATCAAAAGGTTGCTATTATCGGGGCAAATGGTATCGGGAAAACAACTCTTTTGAAGAGCCTTTTAGGGATTATCCCGCCAATCGCTGGGGAAGTGGAACGCGGTGACTACCTAGAACTCGGTTATTTTGAACAGGAAGTAGAAGGTGGCAATCGCCAAACTCCTCTTGAAGCTGTCTGGAATGCCTTTCCAGCTCTCAACCAAGCAGAAGTCCGTGCAGCCCTTGCCCGTTGTGGTTTGACAACTAAGCATATCGAAAGCCAAATTCAGGTCTTGTCAGGTGGGGAACAAGCCAAGGTTCGTTTCTGTCTCTTGATGAATCGTGAAAACAATGTTTTAGTGCTGGACGAGCCGACCAACCACTTGGATGTGGATGCCAAGGATGAACTCAAACGTGCTCTCAAAGAATACAAGGGATCGATTCTTATGGTCTGTCACGAGCCAGACTTCTATGAAGGCTGGATGGACCAAATCTGGGATTTTAATAATTTAACTTAAGAATGAGAGTAAAAGAAATACAGTACCGAATGTGGATACTGTATTTTTTTGGTTTTTAAGATTTAAAATTGTAATCTTTCACCACTTCGATGCTATCGATTGTGATAGCAGTTGTTGGCTTGTCTTTTTCATCTTTTTCGGCTTTAGCAATCTTATCTACAACATCCATACCGTCAATCACTTGGCCAAAGACTGGGTGTTTGCCATCAAGGCTAGGATTTCCCCCTTCTTTATAGGCTTCGATGATTTTCTTGGGATACTTGCTTGTAGGGAGTTTAGCAGAGGTATCTGTAGAGTTTTGGTTGATGAAGAACTGGCTACCATTGGTGTTTGGTTGACCAGTATTAGCCATAGAAAGAGCACCACGGATGTTATAGAGATAAGGAGTAATCTCGTTTTTGAAACCAGTTCCCTTGTCTTTAGTCTTATCCTTGTCATGCCAGATGGACTGACCACCTGTACCGTCCCCTTTTGGATCTCCAGTTTGAACCATGAAGCCATCGATGACACGGTGGAAGGTAATTCCGTTATAGTAGCCTTCTTTGGCATGAGTGAGGAAGTTTTCAACCGCTAGAGGAGCGAGTTTAGGGAAGAGCTTAATGCGGATATCACCTTGGCTTGTGTGGAGAATCACTTCAGCTTCATCTTCAGCAACTTCCTTAGAAAGTTGAGGGAAGTTGGCATTCTCATTTGTCAGAGCATCATTTAACTCCTTGGCAGATTGGGTAGCTGCTTTGGAGCTTTCCTCAGCGGCCAAGCTAGAATCTACATAGTCATCACCACGCAGACTGCGTTGGATGCTGCTACACCCAGCTAGGGCTACAGTGGACAGTAAAAGAAGGGTTGCTAGTTTTTTCATTCTATTCCTCTCAAAAATTCATTTCTATCATTGTACCCTAAAAGGAAGGGGATTTCAAATATTAGTGACAAGACAATTTTAGAGAAAATCAACTAAAAAATTACTTGATTAGAGATTTTTCTTTGGATGACGGTCGATAATTTCCTGGTACTGTTCCAGTATCTGCTCCCCTTTGGAGTTAATTTGTAGCCACGAACGGTAAAGTGACTTGCTAATTCTTCTTCTGAAAAGTTGTTATGAAGGGTTTGCTCCAGATCTGCAGCCTTCATCTTAGATAGTCCTGTAATTCCCTTGCTTTTCAGGATATTCTTTTTCATGGTAGCGTATTAGATAATCAAGTGAATCAAAATCCGTTTCAATGCTATCATAACCTTTTTCTACCAGAGTTTTGAGATGCTTAGGAGCATCAATGCCATAAGTGTACTCGAAGTATTTAGGAAACCAGATCTTAAGAAAGCTTGTAAAGCATCCCAATTAGTAAACGTTCTTCGAAAGAATTACTATATTTTAAAAGAGCACATTTTCAAAGGATTTTTTCTTTTTCCTTCAATTCCTAATGAATCAATGAACTGAATGCTAGGTCTCGAAAAGAATTATGCTTCCTCTTTCTGTCTGAGTTCAAAGAGGTCTTCTACTTTCAGATTAAAAACTTGAGCAATTTTAAGAGCCATTTCCAGCGAAGGGTTGTAACGATTATTTTCCAAGTGCAGAATTGTCTCGCGTCGCATGCCGATGCGGTCGGCTAACTCCTGCTGGGTCATACCTGTGGACTCACGAACAGATTTGAGATTAGTAATAATCTTACTTTCTTTGGCCATGCTTATCCTCTCCGTTCCAAGATAAGATAGACAACCGCAAAGATGCAAATGAAGGTAGCTATGCTAATAAAGATCTGGCCCATGTAAAGAGTGAGAGGCCCCATATACCCAATGATAACTGCTAGGATCATCAGTGCCCCTAGTATAAAAACCAACATCAAGCTAGCTGCCTTTGCTAAATTAGCATAAAAGCGTTCGTCCGGAGTTTCCTTGACATTTTTTAAAGAGAAAAAACCAAATAGAATCACTTCAATAACGAGGCCAATTCCCAAAATCCATTCTTTAATACCAGAACTTTCGCTTGGGGTCGCAACCCAAATTCCTACTGTATAAAAAATGCTTGCTGCAAACACAAGTATCGTGTAAAGCTTAGCAGACAAGTCAAAAATAATTTTTCTCTTACCTTTCTGACTCTTATGTAGCCAGCTCGATATAGCTACAATTTGACCTGACACTGAAATACCAGTAATAACTAACTTGGGTTCCCAACTAAGATTAGAACCAAATACAACAATAAAATCAATAAAGAGAGCTACGGCAATCATTGCAATGAGGCCACGCATTTTTTGACTTTTTTTCATGATAGACTCCTTTTTTGTGTTATAAATATATAACACTTAAATTTTATGTTATAAATATATCACATTTAAATTTAGAAAGCAAGAATTTATGTGCCAAGGTGGCAATTATTTGAAAAAATTTTTTAATAAAAGCCCTTGATAGACAAACAACTAAAGAATTCTTTGAAGTAATGCATCGGATTTGGTTTGGATAGTTTCGTTAATAATATTTGATGATAAAGAATTTTTGAAAAATCTAGATACTGTATGAATCTCTACTTTTTTTCTTAGACTGTATAAAGTCTGTCAGAATAAGCTTTGTAGGTGTAGAAGTTAATTTTTACAGAGGTTAAGTAAGGATTTCAGTACACGTCAATAGATGTCAAAATACTGATTTTAAGCGATTTTTGATTTTTGGAAACTCATTATATAGCACTACAAATCAATAAAAACTCTACCTTTTTTAGATAAATATATCATCTGGATATTGAAGTTAAGCCCTGCTATCATTTCGATGGCAGGGCTTTTTAATATTTGGTACACTAACTTCTTATCTATATTTTGGTGGATTTTAAGTTGACATCTACAAAGTTTAATGTTAGAATACATTCAAAAATATATTTGAATGAGGTGTTTTATGATTCAAAATGTTGTTACTTCAATAATCCTGTATTCTGGGACAGCCGTAGACTTACTTATTATCCTAATGTTATTTTTTGCCAAAAGAAAAAGCAGAAAAGACATCATTAACATCTATTTAGGACAATTTCTAGGCTCTGTTAGTCTAATATTGCTAAGTTTGCTTTTTGCATTTGTCTTAAATTATATTCCTAGTAAAGAGATTTTAGGTTTACTCGGTTTGATTCCAATTTTCCTAGGCCTCAAAGTTTTGCTTTTAGGAGATTCTGATGGAGAAGCTATTGCAAAAGATGGTTTGCGAAAAGACAATAAAAACCTGATTTTTCTAGTCGCTATGATTACTTTTGCAAGTTGTGGCGCTGACAATATTGGTGTCTTTGTCCCATATTTTACCACCTTAAATTTAGCGAATTTGATAGTGACTTTACTTACTTTTCTAGTCATGATTTATCTCTTGGTTTTTTCTGCCCAAAAATTGGCACAAGTCCCTTCTGTTGGAGAAACTTTGGAAAAATATAGCAGATGGTTTATTGCCGTTGTCTATTTAGGATTGGGGATGTATATTCTGATTGAAAACAACAGCTTTGACATGCTAAGGACTGTGTTCGGCTAGGAGAAAAAATTATGAAAAAAGATAGTATTTGCCAAGTGAATATTATAAATCAACAAAATGTTACAACCGCGACGAACTACCTTGAAAAGGAAAAAGTCCAAAAATCACTTCGTATTTTATCAAAGTTTACCGATAATAAACAGATAAATATCATCTTTTATCTCCTTGCTGTTGAAGAACTCTGTGTCTGTGATATAGCCTGTTTACTAAATCTCAGTATGGCATCTGCCTCCCACCATCTTCGTAAACTAGCCAATCAAAACATCTTGGACACTAGAAGAGATGGGAAAATTATATATTATTTTATAAAAGATGAGGAAATCAGAGATTTTTTTAATCAACTAGGATAACAACTATTTTTACTACTTTTCCATGATTATAGGGGGATTGTATATGAAATTTTTTGAAGAAAATTATTCACATGAACTACCTACTCGTATCAAAAATTTAAGAAAAAAACACAATATTACACAAAGCGAACTAAGCAATGCAGGTCAAGTTAGTCAAGTTGAAAAGGAAAAGCAACAAGTTACCACTTCAATATTGCTTTATTTGAATACTCAAACCGACTTAGACTATAAAGAAATTATTTTTGGAGATATTGCCAAGCTTGTTGAAAATATGTTTTACCACTGCTTCGGCTCTATTTTATTTAGAGATTTGGAAACTGTAAATAAAAGAATGAATTCTTTGTCGGATGATGACTTAATTTCTATACAATCTAGCTGTCTTAGACTTTCCAAGACATTCGCAAATTTCAATATTCAAAGAAAAAAATTTTTGATTTCTGATGAAACTGAAAAAATTATCCATAATGGCAAAAAGGTCATTAAAAAATCAAAAAAGATAAATCAATTTCAACAACAATGGACACATACGCCGAGTTAGCACCGCAAAGAAAGTTAGAATCTGTTAATCTTTATATCGATAAGATTGCTGAACTAACGCAATAACTACTCTACTATTTACTCTACCTTTTATTATGTAGCATTCTAAAAACATTGATGTACCAACGTTTCTAACAGCTAAAATAGAAATTATTTAATCTTTTACAGACCTAAACTATTCCCCTATTTAGAATCTATTAATTCATATTTTATAAATTAAGTTAGTAGATATCTTTTTTAAAATCCTTGATATTTCGCTGTTTTTAGTCTAATTGAAATCTATACTTTCCAAACCAGATCTTAAGAAAGCTCGTAAAGCTAGCCAGTTCTCTAAAGGTTAAGAACTAGCTACAATACAGTATTTACAACACTTTATACTCAATGAAAATCAAAGAGCAAACTAGGAAGCTAGCCGCAGGTTGTTCAAAGAACTGCTTTGAGGTTGTAGATAAGACTGACGAAGTAAGTAACCATACCTACGGCAAGACGACGTTGACGTGGTTTGAAGAGATTTTCAAAGAGTATTATGGTTCACACCATGGGGTGTTTTTTGATGATTTTAAGCAAAATTCATACCATTTAATTGAAAGTTATTTAAATTAGATGAAAATTTGTTTTCTGAAAAAGTGGGAAAACATTGATTTTAAGCGAATTTTGAATCATATTCGAATGGGAGTTTTTAAAATCATGTTTCGGTGGTAAAAGTTCCAAACTGTATTCTCCATAGTAGAATGATATCACCTGCCAGCGAATCATCTGCCAATAAGTCCATATTTCGTTTGGGAACGGGCTTAGGATTTAGGAGCCAAGCATCCAAATCACGTTCAGGAGAGATGAAGGGTTTGACTTGGTGTTCTTTATAAAATATTTCTAAAATACTATTCACGGATAGCCTCTTTCAAACATTTATTTCCTACTTCTAACAAATTTCTAAATGGTTTAAAAATTTTATAGTCTGTCAAGTTTTTTTCTTGACACCTGTTAGAAATCTGCTATAATAGAACATGTGCTAAATAGCTCAGCTATTTCACCGAAATAAAAAATAAGAAAAGAGACTTTAAAAATGGCAGTTAAAATCCGTTTGACTCGTATGGGTTCTAAGAAAAAACCTTTCTACCGTATCAACGTAGCAGATTCACGTTCACCACGTGACGGACGTTTCATCGAAACAGTTGGAACTTACAATCCACTTGTTGCTGAAAACCAAGTAACTTTGAAAGAAGACCGCGTTCTTGCATGGTTGGCTGATGGAGCTCAACCTTCAGATACAGTTCGCAACATCCTTTCAAAAGAAGGTGTATTGAAGAAATTCCACGATTCTAAATTCTCAAAATAAGTTTAAAGTAGGTTGACAGATGGATACGATTGAAAATCTCATTATTGCGATTGTGAAACCCTTGATTTCACAACCAGATGCCTTAACTATCAAGATTGAAGATACACCAGAGTTTTTGGAATATCATTTGGATCTTGATCAAAGTGATGTGGGTCGTGTAATCGGTCGTAAGGGTCGCACTATTTCTGCGATAAGAACGATTGTCTACTCTGTCCCAACTGAAGACAAAAAAGTAAGAATCGTTATTGACGAAAAATAAGAAGAGCGGGACGAATGTCTCGCTTTTTTGCGAGGAGAAGTGTAAAATAGCCTCATCAGGATTTGGAAGGATTTTTAGAGGGTAAATTCCCAAACTAACTTCCAGTTTTCCACAACCTAGCTTTTAGTATTAGAAAAACGCGTGAAATCAGTGGAAATCCGTCTGAGACTAACTTCCACTGATTTTCTTTTTCTTGATATATAAGGGTTCAAAAGCGAAAAGACTCAGAAAAAAGTGCACGACAAATAGCCCTAAAACAAAGTCGTTTTAGAGTAACTTCCAGTTTTGGGAGAGAGAGATGGAAGTTACTTTGAGAAGTTACGAGGATTTTTAGAGGGATAATATCTATAGTGTCTTTTTTCTCCAACTTGAGAAAATCTTTGGAACGTGATAAAATAAAGGATAAGGATTTTTAATAATTCATTATATAGAATGAGTGGATTTCTTTATGAAGAGATTTGAAGTATCTACGAAAATTGGTAGTCTCTCTGTTACTTATCGAAAGCAAAAGAAAGTGCTAGTTTGTTTAAATGGAGCAGGTTTGCTACCAAGTTATGAAAATTTTTCACTTATAATCGAAAAACTTCCTCCTACAATTGGTTATTTGACAATTGATTTTCCAAACACAGGTAGGAGTCCGATTCATGACCAAGCTGACAAAAATCTGGATAATCTTGTAGATGCAGTTTATGAAGTGCTTGAAGAATTGGAGATTTCTGAATATATACTTTGTGTACATAGTTTGAGTGGAATTTTAGCTTGCAAATTACTCAAGAAACCAATTAAGTGTCAGGCTTTAGTAGCAGTGGAACCGACAACTAAAAACGTCATGTTTGCTGATTTTTCAGAAAATCCTTATCCAGAAATGGAAGAACAGATGAGGCTGATTGACGAGTATGGACCTGAACTTTATTTGAAGAATTTAACTCAAGCAACATTTAGTCCTGAAACGAATAAAGAAATCTGGGAAATAATGCAAAAAAAAGGCTTAGAGTTGGAAAACCAAAATCCAGGATTTCAGATATCTGGAGAGATTACTGAGGAAGATTTTGAGGATGTATCAATACCAGATTGTATCCCTGTATTTGTTTTTTGTCAGCCTTATAGAGAAAGAGAGTACAGAGAATCAGAATATTGGACTTCCAATACTAAACTCATTTCAGGAGGGAATCACCATTATTTACAATGGTCAGAATCCGAAAAAATTGCAACTATTATTCGAGAATTGTCAGAATAATATGGATAGAAATAGACTACAGGAGACAAGATGAACTACTTTAATGTTGGGAAAATCGTCAATACTCAAGGGTTGCAGGGTGAGATGCGAGTCTTGTCTGTGACGGATTTTGCAGAAGAACGGTTTAAAAAAGGATCTGAGCTGGCCTTGTTTGATGAAAAAGATCAGTTTGTTCAAACAGTGACCATTGCTAGCCACCGTAAACAGAAGAACTTTGACATTATTAAATTCAAAGATATGTATCATATCAATGCTATCGAAAAGTACAAAGGATACAGTCTCAAGGTCGCTGAGGAAGATTTGAATGACCTAGACGATGGTGAATTTTATTATCACGAGATTATCGGTTTAGAAGTCTATGAGGGTGATAACTTGATTGGAACCATCAAGGAAATCCTGCAACCAGGTGCTAACGATGTCTGGGTGGTCAAGCGAAAAGGCAAACGTGACTTGCTCTTGCCTTATATTCCACCAGTGGTTCTCAATGTTGATATTCCGAATAACCGTGTCGATGTGGAAATTTTAGAAGGGTTAGATGATGAAGATTGATATTTTAACCCTCTTTCCAGAGATGTTTTCTCCACTGGAGCACTCAATCGTTGGAAAGGCTCGAGAAAAAGGGCTCTTGGATATCCAGTATCATAATTTTCGAGAAAATGCTGAAAAGGCCCGTCATGTAGATGATGAGCCCTACGGAGGCGGTCAGGGCATGTTGCTCCGAGCCCAACCCATTTTCGATGCCTTTGATGCTATTGAAAAGAAAAATCCGCGCGTTATTCTCCTCGATCCTGCTGGAAAGCAGTTTGATCAGGCTTATGCTGAAGATTTGGCTCAAGAGGAAGAGCTAATCTTTATCTGTGGGCACTATGAGGGTTATGATGAGCGCATTAAGACCTTGGTAACAGATGAGATTTCCCTAGGCGACTATGTCCTCACTGGTGGAGAATTGGCAGCTATGACCATGATTGATGCTACAGTTCGCCTGATTCCAGAAGTGATTGGCAAGGAGTCTAGCCACCAAGATGATAGTTTTTCTTCAGGTCTTTTAGAATATCCTCAGTACACACGTCCCTATGATTATCGAGGCATGGTCGTGCCAGATGTATTGATGAGTGGCCACCATGAAAAGATTCGTCAGTGGCGATTGTACGAGAGTTTAAAGAAAACCTACGAGCGCAGACCAGATTTACTTGAACATTATCAACTGACAGTAGAAGAAGAAAAAATGCTGGCAGAAATCAAAGAAAACAAAGAATAAAGGAGAAACCTATGCAAGTAATCAAACGTAATGGCGAAATTGCTGAATTTAATCCAGATAAGATTTACCAAGCCATCTTGAAGGCAGCCCAAACTGTTTATGTTTTGACAGATGATTTGCGTCAAAATCTTGCTCAAGTCACTAAGAAGGTAGTTTTGGATTTACAAGAAGCCAAGGTGGAACGTGCGACTATCAGTATGATTCAATCTATGGTTGAACATCGTTTATTGGGCGCAGGTTACATTACCATTGCAGAACACTACATTTCCTATCGTTTACAACGTGACTTGGAAAGAAGTGGTTATGGAGATCATATCGCAGTTCATTTACATTTTGAACAAATTCGCTAAGAAAAAGAGTGGGATGAAGCAACTACATCTCACTCTTTCTTAAATCTATTTTTTTGGGCTGTTTGGACAGTTGAGGGGACAAATCGCAGGCGTTGAATATCGCTTATACGGATAATCCGGCTCACATTTTTGGCAAAATTTTTCACGATAATTTGCTGTCCTTGCTGATCGTATTTGATGATGTCACCTGTAAAGCTTGTCTCAGACAAGATAAGGTGAACAGCAGTTTGTTTCTGGATAGCCTCTTCAATAGTGGCTGTAAGGGAGTTGCTTTCAGTCTGGTCAGGTTGGTCATGTCCATTTAAAAAGTCATGTATTTTACCTAGAACTTGCTGGAATTTATGTCTCATATTGGCCTCCCTTCTTTTATATCAATATTATATAAAATTTTCCTAAAATCTACAAGATTTTACGAATAATCAGATGAAAGTTAAAAAAAGGAGAAGAAAATGGCAGAATTTACATTTGAAATCGAAGAGCACTTGTTGACTCTTTCTGAAAACGAAAAGGGTTGGACCAAGGAAATCAACCGTGTGAGCTTTAATGGTGCCCCTGCAAAGTTTGATATTCGTGCTTGGAGTCCAGACCATACGAAGATGGGCAAAGGAATTACTCTTTCCAATGAAGAATTTCAAACAATGGTGGATGCTTTTAAAGGAAACTAAGTTTTCAAAATAAAAGAAAAGGATACTGAGTTATGACAACTCGATATCCTTTTTTAGTTAGCAAAGTAAGCCTGATTTTTAAGGCGTTGAAGTAGAGGACGACTAATCAAACTAATAGCTAGAAGTTTACCAAGGTCTGGAATGATAAAGGGAATGACCCCCACAACAAGAGCTTTTTCAAATGCCATTCCAGCTAGAAAATGCAAGCTGAGAATCCCTCCGACAAAGACAAGGGCATCACCCAAGAGATTTGCAAGAAAAATATTGACAATTCCGCTCTTGCTGTTGGTTAGAGAGGAAGTAAGTCCAGAGTAAACGAGATAAAACCAAAGATAGCCTGCAGTAGGGCCAACTAAAGCCTGAAAACCAGCTCCACCTCCTGCAAAGACAGGAAGACCGATAGCACCTAGAAGAAGATAGAGTCCAACAGAAAGTACAGCCTCTCTCGGTCTAAAGACAGTAGCAATCAAGCCGATTGCAAAGTTTTGCAGAGTGAAGGGAACAGGTCCAACTGGAAGACTGATTTGTGCCAAAACAGCAATGAGAGCAGCCCCAATAGCAGGGATAGCATAAATGTGAGCTTTTTTCAAAATAGTTAACCTCTTTTCTGATGTATAGTAACTATTATACTCATAGAGGAATCATTGTCAACCATTTTTTAAAACAAGGTAACAAAAACTGTAACGGCCGATTTTGCTTATTGGTTAAGTTGGATAATTTTTTTGTTGATTCGAAAATTGTCTGTATAGATAATCCTATTTTATTAATAAAAAATATACTAGTAAATATTTGACAAATTAAAAAATAAGTGTTATATTAAAAATGTAAACGGATGCATTTAGATGTGTTCAATTTTAAAAGGAGGGGTAGTTACGAGATATTTTAACGACTCTAGATACCATAACGGTGATTAAAAACCTAAATATAATCAATTCATATTAAAGTAATATGGAGGGACTAAAAAGGGGACTATTACTTAGTCTTCATCAAATATTTTAATCCAAGGAGAAGTAAAATTAAAAAAAGAATTAATAAGAAAGCATCTGTTTTTCTAGCTGCAAGTGTTTTCAGTTTTAGCTTTGCTACTGCAGCTAGTGTTGTTAGTGCAACTACAGCACACCCTGCTCCAAGTCCCATTATTGATGTATGGCAGTATGGTGTAGATAATAGCTATGGTTATTCAAATTACTTTGTTAGTTCTCCAGATAATATTGGTTCAAAATTTTCAGTAACGAATTATTGGGGAACCGTTAAAGCTTACGATAAAAAAAGATTATGGATGGGCATATTCAAGTGCAACAAAATCTTGGAACGATGTTCGCTTAAATGCATATTGGGATTATTATAGATTTTAAAAATAATTTATGAAAACAGGAGACCCAATTATAAAATAGGGTCTTTTGTAATATGGTAATTGCTTATGAAATTAAAATTATGTATCATTGGATTCTTCTTTTGTTTGATTGCTACAATTGGTCTGGTCACTATTAGTGATACCGAAATCCCCATACCTTTACCAATTGATGGTGCTTTCTCTATTCAAGGGAAAAGTAATCTTTCTAATAACGAAATATATGAAATGGTTCGTGACTTATCAAAAACGGAAAAGGTTACCATTTACAAGCCAATCGTTCAGAGTTCGGGTCAGTTGAAGTATGTAAACTTTGATGATGTAAATAATGAACAATTAAAGTCAGCACCAATAGTAGGGATGTATTACACCCTTGGGAAAATGGATGTAGACAGTTTGAAACCACTTACGATGACTGGACTACAAACAGTCTATATGGCTTATCCTTGGTATATAGGAGGAATATTACAATTCACTGGAACTTTAAGAATACTGTTAATGGGTTCCATTTACTTAACTTTATTAGTTGTTTTATTTGTTGTTAGGACGAGGCAGATCAAAGAAGGAGTGATACGACGTTCTTTGGGCTTGCCTGTATACGATCTTAGAAGAGAGTATGTGATTTCTCTTATTTTTGAACTGATTATGATGGCTTTATTGATGATTTCTTACAGTTCTTTTTTGGGAAATGGTTTCTTCACTTATAGTTCTAAGTTATTTTTCTCTCTGCTTTTAACGAATTTTATACTATTTCAAATCATTGATCTCATCACCTTTGTTTTATTTTGGTCGACGATTCAGATTGAAAAGCCCATTGAAATTATCAAAAACAAGGCAAAAAACAAGCTTATTTTTGTCGTATGGCTTGCTATTATTTCGATTATTATCCTTGTCTCAGGAGTTTTTTTACAAGAAACAAAGAGTAGTCAATCTAGTATGAACATACAAATACAGAATTTAGTACCGTGGGACACAGTAAAAGACTGGAGAAGGATTGAGTTCCTTGGAATTGAAAGTAACTCTGCTAAAAATGGAGAAGTTAGTGATTCAGATGGTCAGTATCTACAGATAGTTGCTGCCTTAAAAAACTTAGATTTCTTATATATTGAACGATCTTCGGCATATGTTCCAGATTTTATGAAAACATCTCATGTTTTAGAAGACTTTTCTAAACAATTAGAAAATGACGGAATAACGAATCCAGAAATAAATAAAGAGTTGATTTATATTAATCAAACAGGTGCTAACCTACAAAATAAAGTGAATGGAACAAACTATCATCTTTTAGATAATAAGATAGCAACCATTTATATTCCTGAGAAGTGGAAAGAAAACCAGAAATCTATTGAGAATACAGTTGTAGCAGAACAATTTATTGGAACAAACTATACAAAAGAACAGCTTGCAGTACAAATAATTCCTGATGGTAATAAAATTTTTTATTTCAATGAGGATGCTGATATCGATCATAAAAATAAAGATATTTTACCAATGGCAAGTCTAGCAGATAGCAAAGATAATATAGTTGTTGTGTTAGATACAGACAAAATGATGGAAAATAATAAGTTTTCTTTGGCTAGTAACATACTATATAAATCTCTTTTTAGTCCTGAAGCGGTAAAAAAAATAAATGAGATGACTGTCCCGTTGAATTTCTCAATGAATCCAGTAGATGTTTACCAAATTGTGAAATTAAAGATTCAATCCTTAGAGCACCAAATTTTACTTTCACAAATCTTGCAGAAGATAATTTACAGTATTATCTTTATACTCATTTATCAATATGTCCAACTTTTTATTACTCTAAAACAGAATGAATATGTGAAAAAAATCACTTTGGGTCTGTCAAAAACATATATAGCAATTTCAAGTCTCAAATATTTTATGATGACTATTATAATGGTTATTCTATTTACATTTCTGATGACAGGACAAATAGAGTTGCTATATATTGGAGCGGCTTCTCTGCTAGTTTTGATGTTGTCGATCATAATGAGTTTTAGAAAATTATCTGAAAGCTATACTAAAATTTTAAAAGGAGATGAATCATGACAATTGATCTTTTGAACGTTTCAAAAAGTTTCGGCTCAAAGAAGATCTTTACAGACTTAAATTTAATATTTGAATCTGGAAAAAGCTATGCATTGATTGGAGGTTCTGGCTCCGGCAAAAGTACCCTTCTTAATATTATAGGAAGATTAGAAAAAATTGACAGTGGGAATGTTTTAGTTGATAAACAAGATATTTGGAAGATAAAAGAAAGAACTTTTTTTAAAAATACTGTTGGATATGTATTTCAGAATTATTCTTTAATAGATAACAAAACAGTATATGATAATCTGAGCCTTATCACTAAAGACAAAAAAACAATAACTGACGTACTTGAAAAAGTAGGACTGTCAAGTGACTATTTACATCAAAAAATATATGAATTGTCTGGAGGGCAGGCTCAACGTGTAGCTATTGCCAGAATGTTAATGAAACCACGTAAAATTATCTTAGCAGATGAACCTACAGGAGCTTTAGATGGTGAGATTGGAAAAGAAATTATTCGTTTACTATTGAATGAAACAACTGAAGATAAATATGTCATTATAGCGACACATGATCCAGCTGTCTATAACGAAGTTGATGTGATAATTGACATGAAAGATATAGGGTATAAGGTATGAAAAAGAAAATTTATATTGCTTTGATCTTTGTAACTGGGGTACTCGCCATTTTCTTTTTTGGAAAACAAATGATTACAAAAGAAAATATCAATAAGCCAACGGTAGAGTTAACAATCTATACGCTTTCTTCTAGTGATACAGAAAAATGGAATAAAGTGAGACAAGTAGAAACGGAAGAAGCTATATACTTCATAACTGTGAAAGAAGTATCATCTTCAGAAGAAGTATTTTCAAACATCATTGCAAATGGAGCTGCTACGGGGTTCGGAGTTCGTGAAGAAGAAGTGAAGAAATTCAATAATGGTTTAGGAGACACCATAGAGGACTCTAAGCATAATAAACTAATTGAAATAGAATTTTTTACTTTTTCTGATGATGGCGCGGGATTTGTGGTAGCAAACTTTGACTACGGTAAAGAAGAGTTGAATTCTCAGAAAAAAGATATAAAAGAATTATATAAAAAAATATATGAATCTTTTAAAGAAAAGAATAAATGATTGTATTATAATCCTTGTATTTTGCTATGGTTTGTTAATTGATTTTTGCATATCTTACTTCAACATACTATAAAATAAAACATAAGAAAACGAGTATCTCCAACTACGGAAATACTCGCTTTTTGATATTTAGAAGTGTTTTTTGCTTTGCTTCTTTTGTTTCGATTAACGCATGGTTACAAATTCTTCAGATGCAGTTGGGTGAATTGCCACAGTTGCATCAAAGTCAGCCTTGGTTGCTCCCATTTTGATAGCAACAGCAAATCCTTGAATCATTTCATCAACGCCGTAGCCAATTCCATGAAGTCCGACAACTTTTTCTTCTGAAGCAGCTGTTATGAGTTTGAAACGGGATTCTTGACGGTTGCTGGTGCAAGCAGAGTACATAGAAGTAAAACTTGATTTGTAAACCTTGATTTGGTTTTGACCGTATTCTTTAATAGCTTGCTCTTCTGTCAAGCCAACAGTTCCGATAGCAGGGTGTGAAAAGACAACGGTTGGAATAGTTGAGTAATCCATTTTAGCAGTTGTTTTTCCGTTAAAGAGACGTTCAGATAAAGTACGTCCAGCCTTGATAGCAACTGGAGTCAGTTCTTTTTCACCTGTTACATCACCTAGAGCATAGATTCCCTCAACAACAGTATTTTGGTATTCATCCACTTGGATAAAGCCACGCTCATTCAGAGTCACTCCAGCTTTTTCAAGTTGCAAGCCCTTAACGTTTGGACGGCGGCCTGTAGCCCAGATAACTTGGCTAGCTGTGTGACTAGTACCATCTTCGAAATGAATGGTAATGCCGTCAGTAGTTTTTTCTAACTTGACAGGGACTTTGTGAGTGTGAAGTGGTAAGTTTGTTCTTTCCATTTCCTTGACCAAACCTTCAACGATGTAGGAATCAAAACCACGTAAAGGACGATCGCGGCGAACAAAGAGATCTGTCTTGACACCAAAAGTGTGGAGTACGCCAGCTAATTCAACGGCGATATAACCAGCGCCTAGAATGGCAATTGACTCTGGAAGTTCTTCCCAGGCAAATACATCATCAGAAGAGCCACCTAGCTCAGCACCAGGAATATTAGGAATACTTGGATGGGCACCTGTAGCAATCACGATATGTTTAGCACGAATCAGTTCACCATTTACGCTGACAGTATGAGAATCTACAAATTCAGCATGACCTTCGATCAGCTCTACGCCGTTGCGTTTAAAACTGCCATCATAAGAAGAACGAGCGCGATCGATGTAAGCTTCACGATTGCGACGTAGGGTAGCAAAGTCAAAGTTAGGATCAGTAGTCTTAAAGCCGTAGTCTTCTCCAAATTGATGGAAAGTCTCAGCGATTTGCGCCCCGTACCACATGATTTTTTTAGGAACGCAGCCGACATTGACACAGGTTCCACCTAGTTTCTTTTCTTCAATAACGGCCGCTTTGGCTCCATGTTCACCAGCACGGTTCATGGTGGCAATTCCTCCGCTACCTCCACCGATAGCGATGATATCGTATTCTCTCATTGAAAACTCCTTTGTACTCTTTTAAATAGTCGAGTGTCATTTTTTGATAGTCATATTCTATCTTTTTTTTGATTTGATTGCAAAAATCTGCTACGCACAAAAAATTGCAAAAAAGCTTGCCAAATAAGTCAAGATAGTGTATCATATAACTAGTACAATAGAAAAGGAGGATTTCCGAACGATTGTTTAATCCTGAACTGTCATTATTTCCATCTGAACTGCATTGTTTGCTGGAGGGAAATTTGGTATAATAGCAAAGTATTGTAAAAAAGAAAAGGAGTTTCATTATGAAGAAAAAGAATGGTAAAGCTAAAAAGTGGCAACTGTATGCAGCCATCGGTGCTGCGAGTGTAGTTGTATTGGGTGCCGGGGGGATTTTACTCTTTAGACAACCCTCGCAAACCGCTGTAAAAGATGAACCTACTCATCTTGTTGTTGCCAAGGAAGGAAGCGTGGCATCCTCTGTTTTATTATCAGGAACAGTAACGGCAAAAAATGAACAATACGTTTATTTTGATGCTAGCAAGGGAGATTTAGACGAAATCCTTGTTTCTGTGGGGGATAAGGTCAGCGAAGGGCAGGCTTTAGTCAAGTACAGTAGTTCAGAAGCCCAGGCGGCCTATGATTCAGCGAGTCGAGCAGTTGCGAAGGCAGACCGTCATATCAACGAACTCAACCAAGCACGAAATGAAGCTGCTTCAGCTCCCCAGTTACCTGCACCAGCAGGAGGAGAAGATGTAACGGTGCAAAGTCCAACTCCAGTTGCTGGAAATTCTGTTGCTTCTATTGACGCTCAATTGGGTGATGCCCGTGATGCGCGTGCAGATGCTGCAGCGCAATTAAGCAAGGCTCAAAGTCAATTGGATGCAACAACTGTTCTCAGTACCCTAGAGGGAACTGTAGTCGAAGTCAATAGCAATGTTTCTAAATCTCCAACAGGGGCGAGTCAAGTTATGGTTCATATTGTTAGCAATGAAAATTTACAAGTCAAGGGAGAATTGTCTGAGTACAATCTAGCCAACCTTTCTGTAGGTCAAGAAGTAAGCTTTACTTCTAAAGTATATCCTGATAAAAAATGGACTGGGAAATTAAGCTATATTTCTGACTATCCTAAAAACAATGGTGAAGCAGCTAGTCCAGCAGCTGGGGCTAATACAGGTTCTAAATACCCTTATACTATTGATGTGACAGGCGAAGTTGGTGATTTGAAACAAGGTTTTTCTGTCAACATTGAGGTTAAAAGCAAAACCAAGGCTATTCTTGTTCCTGTCAGCAGTCTAGTAATGGATGATAGTAAAAATTATGTCTGGATTGTGGATGAACAACAAAAGGCTAAAAAAGTTGAGGTTTCATTGGGAAATGCTGACGCAGAAAATCAAGAAATCACTTCTGGTTTGACAAATGGCGCTAAGGTCATCAGTAATCCAACATCTTCCTTGGAAGAAGGAAAAGAGGTGAAGGCTGATGAAGCAACTAATTAGTCTAAAAAATATCTGCAGAAGCTATCGCAATGGTGACCAAGAACTGCAGGTTCTCAAAAACATCAATCTAGAAGTGAATGAGGGTGAATTTGTTGCCATCATGGGACCATCTGGTTCTGGGAAGTCCACTCTGATGAATACGATTGGCATGTTGGATACACCAACCAGTGGAGAGTATTATCTTGAAGGCCAAGAAGTGGCTGGACTGGGTGAAAAACAATTAGCCAAGGTTCGTAACCAACAAATCGGTTTTGTCTTTCAGCAGTTCTTTCTTCTATCGAAGCTCAATGCTCTGCAAAATGTAGAATTGCCCTTGATTTACGCAGGAGTTTCGTCTTCAAAACGGCGCAAGTTGGCTGAGGAGTATTTAGACAAGGTTGAATTGACAGAACGTAGTCACCATTTGCCTTCGGAATTATCTGGTGGTCAAAAGCAACGTGTGGCTATTGCTCGTGCCTTGGTAAACAATCCTTCTATTATCCTAGCGGACGAACCGACAGGAGCCTTGGATACCAAAACAGGGAATCAAATTATGCAACTATTGGTTGACTTGAACAAAGAAGGAAAAACCATTATCATGGTAACGCATGAGCCTGAGATTGCTGCCTATGCTAAACGTCAGATTATCATTCGAGATGGAGTCATTTCATCTGACAGTGCTCAGTTAGGAAAGGAGGAAAACTAAGATGCAGAATCTGAAATTTGCCTTTTCATCTATCATGGCTCACAAGATGCGTTCTTTGCTTACCATGATTGGGATTATTATCGGTGTTTCATCAGTTGTTGTGATTATGGCTTTGGGAGATTCCCTATCTCGTCAAGTTAATAAAGATATGACCAAATCTCAGAAAAATATTAGCGTTTTCTTCTCTCCTAAAAAAAGTAAAGATGGGTCTTTTACTCAGAAACAATCAGCTTTTACGGTTTCTGGAAAGGAAGAGGAAATTCCTGTTGAACCGCCAAAACCGCAAGAATCCTGGGTCCAAGAGGCAGCCAAACTCAAGGGAGTGGATAGTTACTATGTAACCAATTCAACGAATGCCATCTTGACCTATCAAGATAAAAAGGTTGAGAATGCTAATTTGACAGGTGGAAACAGAACTTACATGGACGCTGTTAAGAATGAAATTATTGCAGGTCGTAGTCTGAGAGAGCAAGATTTCAAAGAGTTTGCAAGTGTCATTTTGCTAGATGAGGAATTGTCCATTAGTTTATTTGAATCTCCTCAAGAGGCTATTAACAAGGTTGTAGAAGTCAATGGATTTAGTTACCGGGTCATTGGGGTTTATACTAGTCCGGAGGCTAAAAAGTCAAAAATATATGGGTTTGGTGGCTTGCCTATTACTACCAATATCTCCCTTGCTGCGAATTTTAATGTAGATGAAATAGCTAGTATTGTTTTTCGAGTGAATGATACCAGTTTAACCCCAACTCTGGGTCCAGAACTGGCACGAAAAATGACAGAGCTTGCAGGCTTACAACAGGGAGAATACCAGGTGGCAGATGAGTCCGTTGTATTTGCAGAAATTCAACAATCGTTTAGTTTTATGACGACGATTATTAGTTCCATCGCAGGGATTTCTCTCTTTGTTGGAGGAACTGGTGTCATGAACATCATGCTGGTTTCGGTGACAGAGCGCACTCGTGAGATTGGTCTTCGTAAGGCTTTGGGCGCAACACGTGCCAATATTTTAATTCAGTTTTTGATTGAATCCATGATTTTGACCTTGTTAGGTGGCTTAATTGGCTTGACAATTGCAAGTGGTTTAACTGCCTTAGCAGGTTTGTTACTGCAAGGTTTAATAGAAGGTATAGAAGTTGGAGTATCAATCCCAGTTGCCCTATTTAGTCTTGCAGTTTCGGCTAGTGTGGGTATGATTTTTGGGGTCTTGCCAGCCAACAAGGCATCGAAACTTGATCCAATTGAAGCCCTTCGTTATGAATAAGATCAACAAGATGGACACTCGTCTATCTTGTTTTTGTATGGATTTCCCTATCGAAAATCCTTAAAAATGTGATATAATGAAGTGTTAGAAAAACAGGTTTCATTTGCCTGGAAAGGAAAAATTATGTCTGAAAAGAATTTTTATATTACAACGCCGATTTACTATCCATCTGGAAAACTGCATATCGGTTCTGCCTACACAACCATTGCTTGTGATGTCCTAGCACGTTACAAACGCCTGATGGGCTACGATGTCTTTTATTTGACAGGTCTTGATGAACATGGTCAGAAGATCCAGCAGAAAGCTGAAGAAGCTGGCATTACACCACAAGCCTATGTTGATGGGATGGCAGTTGGAGTCAAAGAACTCTGGAAATTACTAGATATCTCATACGATAAATTTATCCGTACAACTGATGACTACCATGAAAAAGTTGTCGCACAGGTCTTTGAACGCTTACTTGCTCAAGATGATATCTACTTGGGTGAATACTCTGGTTGGTATTCAGTATCAGACGAAGAATTCTTTACAGAAAGCCAACTGGCAGAAGTTTTCCGTGATGAAGCTGGAAATGTGACTGGTGGTATTGCTCCATCAGGTCACGAGGTTGAATGGGTATCCGAAGAATCATACTTCCTTCGCCTTAGCAAATACCAAGATCGTTTGGTCGAATTTTTCAAAGCTCATCCTGAATTTATCACTCCAGATGGTCGCCTTAATGAAATGCTACGCAACTTCATCGAGCCAGGTTTGGAAGATTTGGCGGTATCTCGTACAACCTTTACATGGGGAGTGCCTGTCCCATCAAATCCAAAACACGTTGTCTACGTTTGGATTGATGCCCTTCTTAACTATGCGACAGCTCTTGGCTACGGTCAAGACGAACATGGTAACTTTGACAAGTTCTGGAATGGAACAGTCTTCCACATGGTAGGAAAAGACATCCTTCGTTTCCACTCCATCTACTGGCCAGTCCTTCTTATGATGTTGGATGTTAAATTACCTGATCGTTTGATTGCCCATGGTTGGTTTGTCATGAAAGATGGTAAAATGTCTAAATCTAAAGGGAATGTCGTTTACCCTGAAATGTTGGTAGAGCGTTATGGACTAGATCCACTTCGTTACTACCTCATGCGTAGCCTTCCAGTTGGTTCAGATGGAACCTTCACTCCAGAAGACTATGTCGGCCGTATCAACTATGAATTGGCTAATGACCTTGGCAACCTCCTCAACCGTACGGTTTCTATGATTAACAAGTACTTTGATGGACAAATCCCTGCCTATGTAGAGGGCGTAACAGAGTTTGATAATGCTCTTGCTCAAGTAGCAGAGCAATCAATCGCTGACTACCATACACACATGGAAGCAGTTGACTACCCACGTGCGCTTGAAGCAGTCTGGACTCTTATCTCTCGTACTAATAAATACATCGACGAGACAGCTCCATGGGTCTTGGCTAAGGATGAAGCTCTTCGTGACCAATTAGCAAGTGTTATGAGCCACTTGGCAGCCAGCCTTCGTGTCGTCGCTCACTTGATTGAACCATTTATGATGGAAACTAGTCGTGCGGTTATGACTCAACTTGGCTTAGCAGAAGTTTCTAGTCTTGAAAACTTGAGTTTGGCTGCTTTCCCTGAGGGTGTAACAGTAGTTGCCAAAGGAACACCAATCTTCCCACGCCTGGATATGGAAGAAGAAATCGCCTATATCAAGGAACAAATGGAAGGCAACAAGCCAGCTGTCGAAAAAGAATGGAATCCAGACGAAGTCGAACTCAAACTAAGCAAGGATGAAATCAAGTTTGAAGACTTTGACAAGGTTGAAATCCGTGTCGCAGAAGTCAAAGAAGTTTCTAAAGTTGAAGGCTCTGATAAGTTGCTTCAATTCCGCTTGGATGCAGGTGATGGCGAAGACCGTCAAATTCTCTCAGGAATTGCAAAATACTATCCAAATGAACAAGAATTGGTCGGCAAGAAAGTTCAAATCGTTGCCAATCTCAAACCACGTAAAATGATGAAAAAATATGTCAGCCAAGGGATGATTCTCTCAGCTGAACATGATGGAAAATTAACCCTTCTCACAGTTGATTCAGCTGTACCAAATGGAAGTGTGATTGGGTAAAAGTATACAGGACTAGTTCATGCTAGTTCTGTTTTTTATTATGGCTTCAAGCCAGTTTTTCTCGTAGAGAAAAACAAGAAAACCACCAGCTATGCTGGTGGCTGACAAGGCCTCTAGCTTCCATTTATTTT
>NZ_VMMV01000061.1:0-3520 GCF_013277375.1 Streptococcus sp. 3613 | reverse complement strand
GCAAATCAAGTATTTTACGTTTGTATTTTGATGGCGCATATCAGAGGGGGAAAAGAGGTCAAGTGCAGAAAGAATTTTTGGAGAGTGGGGAATAAAAAGCAGACCTTTCGAGGTCGGCTTTTTTGGTCGGACAATGGCGAAGCCGTCCGACTGACATTTTGAAAAAAATGTCTCGCTCGATTTCGAGCGACGAAGAGAAAACTTGGGGTTCGAGTTTTCTCTTTTTTCGTGCGTTCATTCGCACGAATTTGCTCTCTGCAAGAGTCCCTCGGAGGAGCGTTTGCGTTTTGATGAACCGCTAGGTTTGTCAAAACAGCATAAACGTTACTCTTTTGACAAAAGAGTAACAGAAAAGCTATAATAAAACCAAGCGTTGCTTAATTTTATTATAGTTAGAATTGAGCAAGCAATAGACTTTGTCGGCTTGCTCGTCCTCCCCTTTTGGGAGGACAAGGGGGGAGGAAATTTGGATGGTACAACTGAGCATTTCTTTTAAAACAAGTACCAAGATGACGAGTATCAAACACAACAATCGAGATTTGACAGAAGAAGAATTTAAACAGCCTCAACACCAACATATTGACCAAGATAAAATCCACGAGAATATTTACATCAAACAAGAACCCATCAAAGAGGCCTATGAAAAGATTTTCGGTTCTGCCCTTGAAGAATATAATTCAAAACAAACTCGGAAGGACAGACGGATAGAGGACTACTTTCAGCACGTCAAAAAGAGTAAAACCTTAGACTTACAGAGAGAATTTATTGTCGGAATCGGTGATAAGTATGACTGGGATAGAATTAAAAACAGTACTGAAGCAAAGCGATGGGTGGGGGAGAAATTAGCCGAGTATGTAGAGGAGTTCCAGGAAAGACACCCTCACTTGTATATCTACAATGCAGCAGTTCACCTGGACGAAAAAGGGCATCCTCATGCTCATTTCAACATCATTCCAGTTGCAGAGGGATACAAAAAGGGCTTGAGCATTCAACCAAGTTTTAAAAAAGCCCTCCAGAATGAGGGGAATTTTGAAAAAGGGCGCCATCAGTTGCGAGTATTCAAAGAGCAAGAAGTCAAAATTTTATCTGAGAAGATGAAGTCATTAGGGATTGAACGAAAACTAGTTGGAACAAATGACATCAAAGACATGCGTGAATACAAGCGACTGGTAAGAGAACTTGAAAAAGAGAAAGAAGCGATCTCGGAGGAAGTTCACAAGCACAGAGAACAGGCTTTAGATGAACTTTTGGAAGTAGCAGACGAAATTAAAGCTAATAGAGAAACACTGAGCAGACTGAAAGATTCTATTCAGGAAAAAAGGGAGGAGTCGGCTCAGCTCTCTTTAGAGGGCGAAAAAACGCTCTCTGAGCTCTCTAACTTACAAGATAGGGTAAAAGGTCTAGAAAGTGAAAAGAGGGGCTTAGAATCGAAAATAGAGGCCAAATCGGGCGAGTTAGTGCGACTAGACGAAAAAATAGAGCAACAAAAGAGTTTTTTGAACGATTTATCAAGAGAATATGCTCTTAATCCATTGCCAAGTGAAAAAGAACGAAGCTATTTTTTTGAAATGTTAGAAAAGGCTAAAAAGACGATTACAGGGAAAATAACCTTCGATTTTGATTTTGTGATCCAGTTAAAAAATTATATCCATTCGGTCAATGAAAAAATTCAAGGTCTAATTTCTCAAAATATCCTTTTGAGAAGGCAGTTGGAGATGAAAGATACGGAACTAGGGAAAGTAAAGTTTGATTTGAAGTTAGCAGAAGCTAAAAATAAGGGCTTTGATGACAAATTTAAGACTTACAAAGAAAAAGCGGATGTCCTAGATAAACTTTCAGATGTTTTGAGTGAAAAAGAAATAGAATTTCTGAATGACCGAATAATAGCTTTAGAATCAAGCAAAACTTTCTCAGTAGACAGAGATTTTCAATGACCAGAGCTTTGAGCGATTTATGCCGAGAAAACTTTTGACAATAAGCGGTGACAGAGTACGCTAGGACGTGCCGAGCCGAAAGGCTTTAGCGTTTCGGATGGACACGGCCAAAGGACGGCAGTCACTGGTTACTTGTTGTCAAAAGGAAATTGGAATAAAGTAAGCGGACATGATATAATAGCAAAGTCGCTAGTTCTTCCACTAAGTAACGCGAACTTAGATTGGAGGTGAGCGTTTTGAAGACTTTCCTTGAACTTGTTTTGATTCCTTTTGCGGTTGGCGTTGCTGCAGAAGTAGTTGCTGATTGGCTTATTCAGTACATCAAAGACAAAAGCGACAAAAAATAGCCTGAGTTCTCTTGAGAACAAAAAAGAAAGACAGTAGCTGGAACTACTGTCTTTTTTTGCGTTTTGCTATTCGTTTCCTCGAACTATAGCGTTTATATAATTATAACACGTTGAAGTCTATGTGTCAAAATTGGGTACGTGGGAAAAATTGAGGGGGATTTTTTCGGAGAAAAAATCTAAAATCTGGGGGGCTACTACGACCCCCCTTATAGTGCCGAGTGCCAAATTGAGAAAAAAAGTGACTTGAGCCCTAGAGCCACAATGGTTTGACCTGTGCGAGCCTCTAGACGAAAATCGACTCACGGGTCGCAAAAAATGACCTTGAACGTGCAAAAAAACAGAGATGATGTAAAAAAAATTGACTTATATTTCAAAAAAATGTAAAATATTTTTAAAATATAAGTTGAGGTATAAGAATGGTTGAAACAAAAAAGAGGGTCTCAATCGGTTTGACAGGTGAGCAATACAAATTAGTTGATGAATTATCAAAATCAAGAGGATTTTCAAAATCTGCTATTTTTGTTCTTGCGCTTGAAGAATATGCTAAAAAGCAATTTGAAAAATAAAGAAAGGAACCAAAAAAACCGCTGAGCATTTTGCAGGGCTAGCGGTTTTCTCGGGAAAATTGAGACGCTTTTTGCGTTCTCATATTGGTTAGATTATAACATATGGCAAAAGAAAAATCTAGAAATTTTACATTTCTTCTCTATCCTGATGGAGAAGGATTTCCAAATGATTGGGAAGAACGATTGGAAAAAATTGGAGTGCCGATTGCAATTAGTCCGCTTCATGATCAAGATAAGGCGAAAAATCGTTCCTTCAAAAAAGCGCATTATCATGGGATTTATATTGCTAATAATCCAGTAACT
Source organism: Streptococcus sp. 3613 (assembly GCF_013277375.1). NCBI lineage: Bacteria > Bacillati > Bacillota > Bacilli > Lactobacillales > Streptococcaceae > Streptococcus > Streptococcus sp. 3613. The sequence continues at coordinate 370 of NZ_VMMV01000061.1, read as the reverse complement.
GCAGAATCTGTTCGTAATAAACTTAAAGCAGTTCTGAGCTCAGAAACAGAAGAGTGTAAAGCAGTTGCTAGAGTTCAAATTATTTATGAAGCAGTAGAGAACGTCTATCTCTATTTGACCCATGAGAGTAAAGATGCGAGAGCAAAAGGCAAGCATGTTTATGATAAAAAAGACATTAAGCATATCAATAATTTTGATATTGAGCGATATATTACGATTGATGTTGAGACGAAAAACGAAGTACTGAAAACATTACTTCAAATCATTAGAGCATACTCGATTCCAAATGTACTTGACCTTCATGATTTCATCGAAGAAAATGGGGCTGTTTATGGTATTGATATGAATTTGTTTTTATCGACGATTGAAA
>NZ_VMMV01000060.1:0-17669 GCF_013277375.1 Streptococcus sp. 3613 | reverse complement strand
TTTTCATTGAGTATGAAATAAGATATGCACAAATTGATTAGAAAAGTCAAATGAATTTCTACAAATGTTTTAGCAATCGCAATCTACTTGTCTAGATTCAATCTGATATATTTTCGATTTAATGATATGGTATTTAAAACCTCCAAAGCAGCTTGCTCCATTATTTTACTTACGTGAGTGTAGATGTTATTTATTGTTTTAGCGTCTTTGTGTCCCACTCTAACCATTATAGCTTTTAATGGGATATTCTTCTCAGCTAGTGTACTAAAGAGTGTGTGCCTGAAAATATGGGAACTAAGGGGCTGGTTTATCGGTTTCGCTAGTTTAGTATTTGCCTTTTGAAAAGTGATCTTAAATGCCTTTCTCTAAATTTACATATCACTATTGTTTAACAAAATATAATCTGCTTTAGGTCACTTATTCTTTTTTGAAATGTAGAATGAACTTTTTCAAAGTTTTTCGAATCTTTTAAAATCTGTTTGTTTTATATCGTCATTCTCCCTCTTTTTTAATTCTCCCTATACAGCCTGACAACTTTTCCGATGGTGCGAATACGGTTGCTTTCGTCTAGGCAGATGTCGGGGTATTCGGGATTGAGTTTTTTGAGGTAGCCTTGGCGGAGTTTCTTGACATAGTTAGCACCGTCTACTTGGAAGATGCCGATGGTATTATAGTCAATCTGTGGGGGATTCTTGATAAATAGGTAGTTGCCGTTTCTTATCTTTGGCTCCATGGACCTGCTGACGACATAAGCGATTACGTCGTAGTCGTCTGAGATTTCATCCTCATAGAATGGAAACTCATATCTAAATCGTCATCCTGCATCGAGCGGCTACCTGCAGAGATAAACTACCTAACACGAGAGTAAGTAGTCTGTCTGTAGTCGTCCAGTCTGATGATTTTTATGATACTTCGTTTATCTTCGTTTTTCTGCTCATACAGTTGCCTCTCGGCATAGGTCAGGAATTTACCTTGTCTGGGTGATGCCCGTTGGTCGTAGATAGATTGGGTATCGCTAGGAGAATCCTTTTGAACTGGAGGAAAGAGGCATCAATCAAGCTACTGAATACTTTAGCTAAGTCAAATATAGTATTTTTCTTAGTAGACCTAACCCTTTTTTCATAATTTCCAAGGGTGTTTTTACTTATACCTATCTTAGTACCCAATTCTTATTGAGTCCAACCATTACTAGTCTGTATTGTTTTATTTTTAGCCTCTAACAATCGCAATCTCTTCTTTATCTACGAATGAAATCGCTTTCTGTTTTTATAAGTAAAGCATAACGCGAAATCCACGAAAATGAAAACTTTGTTGTGTTTTCGTAAAAAAATTGTTGACAGAGCACGAAACGCCTATTATAATTAAATCAAGCTTAAGGAAATAACAAAAAAACAAATCGGAGGGAAAGACGATGAGCATATTAAATGAGAAAGTAATCAATATCTGTAAATCAGTAGTTAAAGAAACTTTAATCCAAGACATTTAGGAGAAAAAGATGAAGAAATCAAGAAAATTAGCCATATTAGGAATCTGTTCAGCTTTGTTTTTAGGCTTGGCAGCTTGTCAGCAAGATGCTACAACTTCGAATGGGACGAGTCAAAGGCAAAGTAGTTCAACGAAAGTTCCATGGAAAGCTTCATACACCAACCTAAACAATCAGGTAAGTACAGAAGAGGTCAAATCTCTCTTATCAGCTCACTTGGATCCAAATAGTGTTGATGCCTTTTTTAATCTCGTTAATGATTACAATACCATTGTCGGCTCAACTGGCTTATCAGGAGATTTCACTTCCTTTACTCACACAGAATACGATGTTGAAAAAATCAGTCATCTCTGGAATCAAAAGAAGGGTGATTTTGTTGGGACCAACTGCCGTATCAATAGTTATTGTCTTTTGAAAAATTCAGTCACCATTCCAAAACTTGATAAGAATGATCAATTGCTTTTCCTAGATAACGATGCGATTGATAAGGGGAAGGTCTTTGATTCACAAGATAAGGAAGAGTTTGATATTCTATTTTCGAGAGTTCCAACTGAGGCAACGACGGATGTCAAGGTTCACGCTGAAAAGATGGAAACATTCTTCTCCCAATTTCAATTCAACGACAAAGCTCGAATGCTATCTGTAGTCTTGCACGACAATCTGGATGGTGAGTATCTGTTTGTAGGCCACGTTGGAGTCTTAGTACCGGCTGATGACGGTTTCTTATTTGTAGAGAAATTGACTTTCGAAGAGCCCTACCAAGCGATTAAATTTGCCAGCAAGGAAGATTGTTACAAGTATTTAGGCACCAAGTATGCGGATTATACAGGCGAGGGACTGGCTCAGCCTTTTATCATGGATAATGATAAGTGGGTTAAACTTTAATGGTGGTATGATATGACAGTAATCCTAGGACTTTTATTTCTATTTTTGATGAGTTGGTGGGTTATTTCAATCGTTAATAGCCAGAAACCACGAAAAAATGAAACATTTATTGGCTATATCCAAAGATACGATATTGATGGGAATGGCTATCAATCAGAAGTATGGGAAGTGACTGAGGAGGAAGATTTATAATTAAAGAACAGACTCGTCTTTACAGTATTGCACCTATTTCCAGATAGTCCATTTGTAGTTTTATCCAGATTGCTATATAATTTAACTTAGAGAAAATAGGAGGACTAATCAGATGGAATTAAAAGATTTTACAGAAAAAGAACAGGAAATGATAAAGAATGGGCTGACGACGTCTAAGATTAGTGACAAGGAAACTGCTGAGAAGATTCTTGCGCTTGTCCCACAAGACTTGATTAAGCGAATCCCATTTTTCGTCAGAAAACATGCTACGACACGTACGATTAAACGCATTTCAATCGAACACCCTGAACTCTACGCTGCAGCTCAAACAAGTGGTGAGATTCCAGAAAAAGAACGAGAAGAATTACGTCAGATTATCACAACTATCTTTGAACAAAAGATGAATAAGCATAGTATTAAGTAGAGAATGAAAATGTATTTTATTGGCGGTTTGGGAAGCAATGTCTATCATAGCAAGGATCTTCTTCAAGAACTAGATTCGCAGGTCTATTTTCTAAATCCTTATGAAAAGCATCTTCGAGATGAAACAGAATTGAAATCATGGTTTAAAAAATCGATAGAAGAGGAAGAATCTATCTGTCTGATAGGCCATTCTCTTGGAGGAGATTTGGCTCGTTATCTCGCATCGGAATTTCAAGAAGTGAAGAAACTGATTCTTTTGGATGGTGGCTATCTAGATTTAGATAAGATTTTACCTTTAGATACAGAGTTAGAGGAAACTAAAAATTATATCAAATCTCAAATCGTTTCGGACTTAGCTCTTCTTATTTCTAAAGAAAAATCTGAAGCAAAGCATTGGTCAGAAAATATGGAGAAAGCCGTAAGGCAGTCCTATCACTGGAATTCTGAGTATAATAGATATGAGTTGGCTATAAATTATGAAAATATAGAAGCGATACTCCGCTTACGGAGAAAAATACAAGCTTTTAAGAGAGAAGTGGGAGATACCTTGTTTATTAGTCCTCGCTATCCTAATGAAGCTACATGGAGAGAGGAAACACTAAAAGAATTACCAGATTATTTTGATACTATTTTTCTAGAAAACGTTGGCCATGAGCTTTATACTGAAGCACCCAAAAAAATCGCTAGTATGATTAATGAGTGGCTCTCTTATTCTCACTGAGTTGCTTGTATGGCTTGAAATGGTATAAGATGAAAATCTACAAGTCACTAATTCTCATATAACAAAAAAAACGAACAGGCTCTTTTCTGTCATTCAGAAGAGAACTTGTTCGTTTTTATCTTGATTTTCTTAAAAAGCTCGATAAACATAGGGATTTTCTGGTTTATCGACTTTTGTAAAGCTGTCGATTTCCAAGGTTGGGAGATTTTGTTTGAGTTCTTTATGGTAGTGATTGAGCAGTTTTCCTTTGGCCGTAATCCAAGTGTTGTTTTCATACTGCCGGGTATTTCCCTTGGTCAGCAATCCATAGACACCAGAATCTGCGATACAGTGGATAATGCCGAATCGGAACAGAAATTGACTATTGGCATGACTGGGGTCGTTATAGACAAAGCCTGTAAACTGGATTGTCTTGCCCTCAAACTCATCTGGATAGTCGTAGATAGCCTCCATGACCTCCATATAGTTTTCATTAGTGATCTGAATGCTATCCTGGGACAAGTATTTATCCGCCGCCGTTCGCATTTCCTTTTCATAGGCTGATTTTGAAAAATAAGAACTGGTGTCTGGTTTCAAATATTGGCTTGTCGTCCCTTCACTTGTCTGAATGGCTAGATCCGTTCCTTCCGATAGGGGGAAATGATAACCTTTAGCAGAAACGGTCTGAGAATCCAAGCTAACAGTTGGGAAAGTTAAGCCGATGACAAGTGGAATAGCCAGAAGAGAAATACTCGTCATCTTGGCCAATCGGCTGTTCAGATGACTGTGGGTTTTGATTTGCTTCATCCAGATATACAATTGAACAATTGCCAAGATAAAGGAAAGCACCATGGAGATATAGGCCAGATAGGAATAGTGCATGTTGATGTACTGGTTTAGTTTGCCCGACAGATGGAGGTAAAGAGTCAGTTCAAAATAGCCAGCTAAAACTAAAAATCGAATCATAGGATGACTCCAATCAAGAGAGAATAGGCTAAAACGACCAGAGTCACAATCGTAATGAAGTGACTAATAAATCGTGCTTTCAAGTAATTTTTCATCATGAGAATATTTTTGATATCCAGCATTGGGCCAATGACGAGAAAGGCCAGAACTGGAGCCAAACCGAAACTCGAGAGAAGAGAAGCACCTATAAAGGCATCCGCCTCACTACAGAGCGAAAGAAGAAAGGATAAAATCATCAAGAGCAGGATGGCAAAAAGAGGGGTCGCACTGATAGAGGTCAGAATCCGAGTCGGAACGTAGACCTGTATTATAGAAGCAAAGAGGCAGCCAAATACCAAATAACGCCCCGTATCAAAAAATTCATCAATGGCCTGCACAAAGACTTGAAAAACTTTTTTTGCAGAACTCAAGTAAGAAAAATCATGCTCATGACAAGTCAGACGATTTTCTTTCTGAATCGGTTCTTGCCAGAAAAATCCTAGAAAAATTCCTAGTATTACAGCCACAAGAATGGAACCCAGAGCTCGTAATAGGGCGACATGGAAGGAGTTGCCAAAGGCAGAATAGGTCGCAAAAAGAACAATGGGATTGATAACAGGTGCTGTCACAAGAAAGGGAACGGCCGTGTAACTGGGAACCTTTTTTTCCAGAAAACGATTGATAATGGGGACGATTCCACATTCACAAGAAGGGAAAAGTATACCAACGAAGGTGCCAAAAAAGATTCTCCCCCAACGATTTCGAGGGAGAAAATGATAAACCCTGTCAGGTGTGATATAGACCTCAATCAGCCCTGAGACAATGCTTCCTATCAGAACGAAGGGAAGGGCTTCAATGATAATGGAGAGGAAAATGGCTCCAGTTTGAAGTACACTAGATGGGAGTTGTTGAAAAGCAGTCATCTAGTTTTTCTTTTCTGCTTTGGCTTTTTTCTCTTTGTCATCAGGGAAAGTGACTTGTTTCAAATCTGGGAGTTTAGCAAACTCTTCAAACATCTTGTCCAAGTCGTCTCGTTTTGTAAATTTTACAGCCATAGGTGTACCTCGATTCTAAATTCCACCTCTATTATACTATTATTTTGAGGAAAAGGGAAAAGTTAAAATTGAGTATCTAACGAATAATAGAGTTTGATATATCCTGATATACACTATGATTGTGATATAATAGTTGTGGAATAACGGAGGAAATTATGGATCATGAAAAAAATCGGTCAGATTACCGATGAAGTAAAAGAAATTTTTGATATTGTTCTTGAAGCGAGCGACATAAAGGTCAACAAAGACGGTTTGAGAAGTCATATGATAAAAGGCCATCACAATGATGTGATTCATCATATTGAAGACCTGGAACTCATACTAAGGAACCCAGATTTCGTCGGCATCAATCCACGAGAGAAAGACGCCAGTTTTGAATATGTAAAAAGATTTGATAATAATGTTCTTGTTGCGATTAAGTTGCGATTAAGTTACATAAAAGTGGTGATTTCTTTTATGTTCCGACCATGTATCGTTTACAAGATTACAAGTTACAAAGTCGTATTAAGTCTGGTAGATTGAGAAAACATAACATTAAATTGTCTGAAAATTTATTGACAGATTAGAAAAAACATAGTATAATGAAACGTAAGATGAATTCAGGTTTCCTGAACCGATAGGAGTATACAATGAAAAAACTAGGTTTTGTCCTTTTATCTTCAGCCTTGCTATTGACAGCTTGTGCAGTCCGTTTTGAAAAATCAACCGAGACAACCGATTCGTCCAAGGTGACAGCCTTGTCTGAAGACAAGCAAAAAATGCTTGATAAGGCTACTGCTGACTATAAGACTTTTGTGCAAGACCAAATCGATAAACTGTTGACAGATACAGAAGGCTTTGTCAAACTGTTGAAAGAAGGTAAGTTAGAAGAAGCTAAGAAGGTCTATCCACTGATTCGTATGTCTTATGAGCGTTCAGAACCGATTGCCGAGAGTTTTGGTGAGTCAGATGTCAAGATTGACTTCCGTTTGGCAGACTACATGGACGAAAACAAGACAGAAGAGGGATGGTCAGGTTTCCACCGTATTGAGCGTATCCTTTGGGAAGACAATACAACTAAAGGAACTGAAAGCTATGGTGATCAGTTGGTCAATGATATCAAGGAATTGAAAGCCAAGATTGCAACTGTTGATGTGGACTACAAGGTTATGCTGACTGGGGCAGTCGACTTGCTTAACGAAGTTGCAACAAGTAAGATTACAGGGGAAGAGGAAATTTATTCTCATACAGACTTGTATGACTTCCGTGCCAATATCGAGGGAGCTGAGAAGATTTTCCAACTCTTTAAACCTTTGCTTGAAAAATCAGACGCTAACCTAGTTAAAGAATTGGAAGCGGACTTCAAGTCTGTCAATGATTTGTTGGACAAACACATGACCGACAAGGAACACTACAAGCTCTATACTGATTTGACAAAAGAAGATACCAAAGAATTGTCAGAAGCTGTGACAAAACTTGGTGAACCTCTATCACAAATGGGTAAATTTCTTAGTGGAGAATAAGAGTCATGACTGAAAAAGACGAAAAGTTTTTTGAAAAGAAAATGGACCGTCGAGAATTTCTAAAAAAAGCAGGGATTGGAGGGGCTGGTTTAGCGCTAGGACTCTCTGGTGCTTCTGCTTTTTTCGCACCTAAGCTAGGAAGTCAGGAAAAAATCTCGTACGGAAATGAAAAAATTGCTTTTTATGGCAAGCATCAAGCTGGGATTAGTACGCCCATGCAAAAGAATATCTATTTTGTTGTCTTGGACCTGCATACGACGGATAGAGATAAGATTATCCAGCTATTCAAGGATTGGACGGATTATAGTGCCAAGTTGGTTGAGGGGGAATTGGTCAAAAAAGATGGCCAGAATGCTCTCTTGCCTCCGAGTGATACTGGTGAGACAGTCGGGCTCAACCCTCATCGTTTGACGCTGACTTTTGGTGTGTCTGCGAGTTTCTTGAAAAAGATGAACTTGGAAAACAAGCGTCCTCAAGTTTTCAGGGATTTACCGCCTTTTCCTAAAGAGCAATTGCGTGAAAAATATACTGGTGGAGATATTGTCATCCAGGCCTGTGCAGATGATGAGCAGGTTGCCTTTCACGCTATTCGCAATCTCATCCGTAAGGGGAGAAATGCCGTGACCCTTCGTTGGAGTCAGTCTGGTTTTGCAGCTATCGGGGATCGAATGGAGACTCCGCGTAACCTCTTTGGTTTTAAGGATGGAACAGCAAATCCAACCAAGGAGAAAGACTTTGACCGCGTCATTTGGGCTGATAGTAAGGACTGGATGGAAAATGGTTCTTATATGGCAGTTCGTCGGATTCAGATGTTTTTAGAAACTTGGGATCGTACTAGTCTTGAAGAACAAGAAAATACCTTTGGTCGTTACAAGGAAAGTGGTGCCCCTTTCGGTAAGAAAAATGAGTTTGATGAAGTGGATTTGAGTCTTTTGCCTGATGATTCGCATGTTCGTTTGGCTAAGGAAGTGGACAAGCCGCTTTTGCGTCGTTCTTATTCTTACTCTGATGGAATTGATGAAAAAACTGGCCAGTTTGATACGGGCTTGCTCTTTATTTCTTTCCAGAAGGATCCTGATAACTTTGTCAAGGTTCAAACCAATCTAGGCGCTACTGATAAGATGAATGAATACATCACTCACATCGGTAGTGGACTCTTTGCTTGCTTTGGTGGTGTGGAGAAAGGGGGCTACATTGGTCAGAAATTATTGGAAGGCTAAAAGCTGGTTACTAGTTTTAGCTTTGTCATTTTTAATTCTTTCCCCAGTAGATGCCCAAGAAAGCTTGAGTTCTTACTTTGTGAAAATCACAGATGCTTCTAAATCAGTGAAAAATGGGAATCAGTCTGAGGCCCAGAAACTTGTTCAAGAGATGGCATCAGACTTTGAAAGAGTAGAAGATAGCAATTCTGAGGCTGGTAAAGTTGTTAAGGAAAAGTTAGCTCAATCAGGCGAGATTACTGAAGACAAACTCACCGAAATTTCTGCAGCCCTATTAGCTTTTGAAAAAGAACAAAATCCTATTGACCTAGATGCGGAAAAGGAAAAATTGCTAAACCGTCTGAGTCTACGTTTTGAAGCCTTGGAACAGACTATTACTTCCAAAGATTTGGAAAAGGTCCGAGAGGCCTTTAAGAAAATGAATTCCACTTGGACCATCAATGAAAGTGTGGTTCGTGACAATAGTACGGCCCATTATGGACGTGTTGAAACAGCTATTTCTTTCTTGCGTAGTAGTATGGAAACCGAGCCTACAGATTTTAATTCAATCCAGATTTCCTTTGAGGACTTAAAAAAGGCTATTGATGATTTTGTAGCTGGAAAAGCAGTCGTAGCAACATCTTCTGATTTGAGTCTTAAAGACGGTATTGCCCTTTTGACAAAGGCTTTGGAACAATTCCAAGCTGGTGATCAAGCATCAGGAGCAGCTAGCATGAAGGAATTCATCACTATCTGGCCAACGATTGAAGGCTCTGTTAGCACGACCAATCCTTCCCTCTATACTCGAGTGGAAAGTGAAAGCCCTGTGATTATGGTCAAGGGAAGTGAGAAGGAATACCAAGAAAAATTAGAAAAACTGATTGCAGATTTATCACAAATTGATACTAGCGCACGTTACAATGCCTTTGATGCCATGCTGATTCTCCTGAGAGAAGGGGTAGAGGCTCTCTTAATCGTCATGGCCTTGGTGACGACCTTGAAAGCAGCCAAGATGCGAAAGGGACTTAAGTGGGTTTATGGTGGTGCTATCACTGGAATCATGGCTAGTCTCCTTATTGCTTTTATCCTGCAAATTGCCTTTCCAGCAGTAACATCAGGCTCCAATCGTGAAATCATCGAAGGAGCAGTGGGAATTTTTGCAGTAGCTATGATGATTTTGATTGGAATCTGGCTCCACAGCAAATTCTCGGTCAAAAAATGGAATACCTTTATGGAGTCACAAATGGAAACAGTGACCAAGACAGGCTCCTTTATTTCCATGTTTGCTCTCAGTTTTCTAGCTGTTTTCCGTGAGGGAGCAGAAACCATTCTCTTTTATGTTGGGATTTTACCAAGGATTTCCAGCTTTGAATTTGTCTTGGGAATCTCACTTGCCTTACTGGTTCTGGTAATTATTGCCATAGTGATGAATAAGGCCAGTCAATTCTTCCTGCCACATAAGGTCTTCTTTATCCTGACTTGGATGATTTATGCCCTAGCCTTCAAGATGCTGGGAGTTAGTGTCCATGCTCTTCAGTTGACCAATATGGCACCAAATCACTTGCTGACAGGCTTTCCAACGATCGATTTGCTTGGAATTTATCCAAGTTGGGAAGGCTTGGTCAGCCAGCTAGTCTTTGTTATTATTGTCTTGATTGTCACTTTTAGACAGGGTGAAAAATAGATGGACAGAAAAGAATTGACAATCGTGGAACATCTGGTAGAATTTAGAAAGAGATTATTGGCTGTGGTCATTTGTTTCTTTTTGGTATTCTGTGTCTCCCTACTTTTTGCAGACCAGATTTACCAGTATGTGACCCAATCTTTTCAGCAAAAGTTGATTGTTTTAGGACCCAATGATATTTTATGGATATACATACGTTTGGCTAGTCTGATGGCCTTTACCATCACCTTGCCTTACACGGTGTATCATATTTGGTCTTTCATCAAACCCGGTTTAAAGAAGGAAGAAGCTAGAGCGATTTTTGCCTATATTCCAGCTAGTTTCCTTTGTTTTCTAGTTGGACTGGCTTTTGGTTTTTACTTTGTAACACCAGCCTTACTTCAGGTTTTATTAGGGCTAGGAGAAGGACTATTTGAAACGCAGTTAACCGCCCAAAATTATCTGTCTTTTGTTTTTCAAACGACCTTACCCATGGCTCTGGTTTTTGAATTACCAGTTATCATTGCCTTTTTGACGTCGATTGGCCTCATTGGACCAGAATTATTGATTGCTTATCGCCGATATGCCTATTTTATCTTATTGGTACTTGCAGTCATCTTGACACCAGCCGACTTTGTCAGCGATTTGGCAATGACTACCCCCTTGATATTACTCTATGAATTGAGTATTACCATCAGCAAACACATTATGAAACGCAAGCAGAAAGGAGCGAGAAATGGGAATCTTACGTGATATCGGAGCACCAGGATTGATTATCATCGTTTTAGGAGCTCTCTTGATTTTTGGACCAAAACGATTACCTGAACTAGGCGAGTCAATCGGTAAAATGCTATCTGAATTTAAAAAAGCAGTTAAAGGAACTGAAAATCAAGATAAGGAAGATTAAATCTGGTCTAATTAAAAAACTTTGTACTCTGGAAACCATTGTGTGGCTAGCTAGAGTGCAAAGTTTTTTTATTTTTTAGTTAAAATGAAGACTGTGTTCCTTATAAGTACAAGGTTATTAAGAGAGTGGTGGACATTAAAATGATGATTTTGAGTTTTTGTTATTTTTGCTTTGGAGCAAGGTAACATAGTCACTTTTGGTGTGAAATAAGTGGGAAAGAAAAACAGTTCTTTGAGTCTGGTCGATAAAGTAAAGCAAGATATACTGACCGATAATTTTTCCTCGCGTAGGGTACTTACTGTTGATTTTTAGTCCGATTTTTTCATCTGCATCAAAGCCAGCTTCAGGAAAAGTTTCTAAACTTTTTAAGCCGTCTAAAATTCTGGCTACAGTATTCTTAGCAGACTGAGGTGATAAAAGAACAGTAGTAATGTAGTCATGGATACTGTCAATTGCTTGACTCACTTCGGTAGATAGAATCACTTTATAAGTCATATCGTAGCCTCATATCATCTAGGGAAGTTCCTTGTCCGGATTCATATTCTCTTAAGGCGCGTTCAGATTGGGCTTGTAGTTCTTGAATCAATCGTTCACGGTGTAAATCTTCTGCAGTTTTTATTGGCAAATCCTGTTCGAGAACAATCTGCTCGATAAAAAGACTAATAGCATCCGTCATAGTCATTCCTTTTTCCTTGATGATAGCTCTAGCTTGTTCCATTGATGACTCATTGATTTTAAAATTGTACTGTTTAGTAAGTGATGTCGTCATGGTATATCTCCAATCTATACTATATATAGCTAGTATATATCTTTTATATTTTTTAGGCAAGAGAAAACTTTGTACTCTGGAAGCTATTGTGTGGCTAGCTAGAGTGCAAAGTTTTTTTGAGTATGGAATATGAGAACAGCAGTTGATTTCAAGAAACAAAAAAGAACAGCCGAAGCTGTCTTTTTATCATTATTTGAGACCGTATTTTTTGTTGAAACGATCCACGCGTCCATCTGCTTGAGTGAACTTTTGACGTCCAGTGTAGAATGGGTGTGAGTCTGATGAAATTTCCACACGGATCAATGGGTAAGTTTCGCCTTCGAACTCAACTGTTTCGTTAGAGCGTTTTGTTGAACCGCTAAGGAATTGGTAACCAGTAGTTGTGTCCATGAAGACAACTGGGCGATATTCTGGATGGATATCTTTTTTCATTTTGCAATATTTCCTTTCTGCCATGGTCTCTTTGCGAGCCATAGATTGTTACCATACTAGTCTATCAGATTCTGAAAAGTTTGGCAAGTATTTTATCAGTTTTTAAGCAAGTTTTTTAACTTTTGGTAGATGATTTCGTTTTCTTCTAGGCTATAGGAATTAGCACCGCTTGCTAGAGGATGGCCTCCACCATCATGTTCTTTGGCAATTTCATTGATAGGATGAATTTTACTGCGTAAGCGAACGCGGTAGTGGCCAACAGCCTGCTCCACAAAAATTCCCCAGAGACTAACACTATCAATGCGTCCAGGTGCACCGACAATGGCTGCAGTTTCAGCATCGGTAACATTAAATTGTTTCAAGACTTCTTGACTCAGGATAACTCGCGCTGCACCATTTTCATCCACTTCCAGATGGTCGTAGATGTAGCCTTGAAGTTTAGCAATTTTGTAACTCATAGTGTCCATTTTGCGAGTGAGAGCCGCAAAGTCAAAGTTCTGTTCTCTTAGATAGGCAGCCAGACGAAGAGTCCGTGCAGTGGTAGAAGGGTAGAGGAAACGACCTGTATCGCCAACGATTCCTGCAAAGAGCAACTCAGCAGCGCAATCTGACAAGGCTAGTTGGGTTGTTTGGGCAAATAGGGTAATCATCTCGCTAGCGCTACTTGAACTAGTATCTACCCAAGATAGGTTACCGTATACATCATCATTTGGATGGTGGTCAATCTTAATGAGAAAATCACCTTGACTATAGCGCTTATCATCGATACGAGCAGTATTCGCCGTATCACAGACGATGACAAGTGCGCTCTGGTAGGCACTATCTTCAACAAGATCCATCTCAGCCATCCAAGTAAGAGTCGGTTCATCATAACCTACGGCTTTGATGTTTTTTTCAGGGAAATGATATTCCAGCAAGGCTTTCAAGCCCACTTGACTTCCCAAGGCATCAGGGTCTGGTTTCATATGACGATGAATGATAATCGTGTCGTATTCTTTGATTTTTTCTAAAATTTGATGGCAAATTTCCATAAATAACCTCAATTCTTTCTCATTTCATTGTAGCACAAGAATTTTTATTTTTAAAATGAAAAAGATGTGATATAATGGAGAAAGATAAATTGAGGAGGACGATATGGTATTAGCAAAAATTGTATTTGCCAGTATGACCGGTAATACCGAAGAAATTGCAGATATTGTAGCAGACAAATTACGTGACTTGGGCTTGGATGTTGATGTTGATGAATGTACAACTGTTGACGCTTCAGACTTCTTGGAAGCTGACATCGCTATCGTTGCGACCTATACTTATGGTGATGGTGAATTGCCAGATGAGATGATGGACTTCTACGAAGACCTAGCAGATCTCAACTTGAATGGCAAAATCTACGGAGTGGTTGGTTCAGGAGATACCTTCTACGATGAATTCTGTAAGGCTGTTGATGACTTTGATCGTGTTTTTGTTTCGACAGGAGCAGAAAAAGGTTCAGAATGTGTTAAAGTTGATCTCTCTGCTGAGGAAGAAGACATTGAGCGCTTGGAACAATTCGCAGAAGAATTGGCTGCTAAAGTAGGATAAGTATAAAAGTGCGCTGATGTAATCAATCAGTGCATTTTTCTTATCGTGAGTTAGGATTTTACTAGCCTATTTGGTGGCTTTTTGATACAATAATTCAAATAAAGGAGGAGACTGTATGGATTTAGATAGTATTCGTCAAGAAATTGATCAAATCGACGACCAAATCGTCAAGCTCTTAGAAGAACGAATGCATTTGGTTGAGGGTGTAGTTGCCTATAAGAAAGCTTCAGGTAAACCGATTTTAGATACTAAGAGAGAAGCGGTTATTTTTGAAAAGGTTAGAAGTCGTGTAGGAGATAAGCGCTATCAGGAAACTATTGTCGCGACTTTTTCGGACATACTCAAACGTTCGCGTGATTATCAGAATCAGAATATCAAATGAAAAAAGAACAATTTTATCCGCTAGGCATTTTTATAGCTGCTATGTTGGGCGGACTTGTGCGCTACCTTGTTTCTACTTGGTTATCAGCCAGTCCAGACTTTCCTTGGGGCACTCTCTTTGTCAACTATCTGGGAATTTTCTGCTTGATTTATCTTGTCAAGGGATATCTGGTCTATAAGGGGACTAGTAAGGGCTTGATTTTAGCACTAGGGACGGGCTTTTGTGGAGGTTTAACAACTTTTTCCAGCCTAATGCTTGATACTGTGAAGCTGCTTGATACAGGGCGTTATCTTAGTTTGATCATGTATTTGTTTTTGAGCATCGGTGGAGGACTGCTTTTAGCTTACTATTTAGGGAGGAAGAAATGGTAATCGTCTATCTTGCAATTGCTTGTGGTTTCGGAGCTTTAGTGCGCTATTTCTTTTCCCGCTATAATCAAACTTCTAAATTGCCCCTCGGAACGCTCATAGTCAATCTTCTAGGTTGTTTTTTAATTGGATTATTCTACAATCATGTGGAGTCTAAGGAAGTCTATGCTATTTTAGCAACAGGATTTTGTGGAGGTTTGACAACTTTTTCGACCTTGAATGACGAACTCCAAAGATTGTTAAGTGATAGGAAGGGATTTTATTCTTATTTAGCTTTGACCTACCTCGGTGGTTTGCTTGCGATTTTTTTAGGAATTCTGCTATAAATTTCTTTACTTTTTGGTGGAAATTTGGTAAACTGTATCTTGTGTGTAATGGACGCACAAAAATACAGTTTATCCGCTGAGGAAGATTCCTCAAGATTGACAAAGATAGGAGAATAAAATGAATCCATTAATCCAAAGCTTGACTGAAGGTCAACTTCGTACAGATATCCCATCATTCCGTCCTGGTGACACTGTTCGTGTACATGCGAAAGTTGTCGAAGGTAACCGTGAACGTATCCAGATTTTTGAAGGTGTTGTTATCGCACGTAAAGGTGCTGGTATCTCAGAAAACTACACAGTTCGTAAAATCTCTAACGGTGTAGGTGTTGAGCGTATCTTCCCCATCCACACTCCACGTGTTGAAAAAATCGAAGTTGTTCGTTACGGTAAAGTACGTCGTGCGAAATTGTACTACTTGCGTGCTCTTCAAGGTAAGGCAGCTCGTATCAAAGAAATCCGTCGTTAATTCGACTAAAACTCTGCTTTTTCAGCAGAGTTTTTATCTAGCTCCCTTAGTTCAATGGATATAACAACTCCCTCCTAAGGAGTAGTTGCAGGTTCGATTCCTGCAGGGGGCATAATAAGAAGCGTAAAGAAACATAAAGAATATTCAAAGTGTTTATTTGTAGGCAATCATCACAATTTAGTTTTTTAAAATAGGTTAGTATTTTTGGAATCTTTGACCAAAGTGTGACCAAAATTTGACCAAAAGTCAATGAATATAGAATAAAGTAGATCAGGAAGCTGGTCTATTTTATTTTGTAGTTATTGAGAAAAAGTGGTTTGTTTTAATTTGACTATTATACACATAATGCGTATAATAGTAAGTGTAAGGAGGTAACGAATATATATGCCACTTACAGGTAAAGAAATGGTGAAACTAGCTCTTGAGAATGGATGGGTTGAAGTTCGTCAAAGAGGAAGTCATCATCATTTTAAGAAAGAGGGTTTTTCTTATCTTGTCACGATTCCAGTTCATGGAAATGAAGATTTGGGAAAGGGATTGGAGAGAAAGATTCTCAAAGATTTAGGATTGTAATTTTTACTTTCCTAAGTCTTTTTACATCAGAGGTAGTAGAATGTTGGGGGTAGTAGAATGTTAAAAACGTATCCAGCTATTTTTCATAAAGAAGGAACAGGATATTGGGTAGAATTTCCAGAATTTGGTGGTGGTACAGAAGGAAAAAATATCGAAGAAGCGATGAAAAATGCTCGAGAAATGCTTGAAAATGTTTTAGCTTCTTATATCGATGAAGGGATGGCGTTGCCTACTCCAAGTGATATTTTAAAGATTGAAGTTTCAGATGGTTTTGTATCAATGATTCAAGTTGATCCTGCGCCTTTTGTGAGAAGTAACAAGGCGATTAGAAAGAACGTGACCGTTCCTGAATGGCTAGTTCGTCTTGCTGATCGAGAAAAGATTAACTATTCAGAAGTTTTGGCACAAGCATTAGAGAAGAAGTTGCAAGTTTAAATTAAAGACTGTATTTATTAGGGAATAAGTTTGATATGTATTGGTAAAAGTGATACAATAGATATACAAGAAGAAAAGGAGAAATGCTATGTCACAAATTGCTGTAAGAGTAGATGATGAATTGAAAAAAGAAGCGACTGCGATTTTTAATGAGTTGGGGTTGGATATGTCAACTGCTGTGAAGTTATTTTTGAAGCAAAGTGTGTTGACAAGAAGTATTCCTTTTGAAGTTAAACTTGATTCTGAGTAAGGTGAAATAAAAGTGTGGATAGATATAATCTAAAGGGGTTCGGTTATGGTTTATACAATAGATCAGATAAAGGAAAAAATTGTTCCTGTTGCTAAACAATATGATTTATCTAAAATTTATCTATTTGGCTCTTATGCTAGGGGCGAAGCTGATGGGAAAAGTGATGTTGATATTGCTTTGGAGTTAGAGGATGATTCTATATATTTTGATGTATATGGTAGACTTTTGACTATTTTTGATGGTAATATAGATATTCTATTGGTTAGTGATTTACTTTCTCCAAAAACAAACATTGGGAAGTTAGTCAAGAAAAATTTTTTGAATGATAGAGAGGTTATTTATGAGAAGTCAATCTCTTGAAACTGATATAGCATATTTGAAGGATATGGTTTTATATCTTGATAAGGCCGATGCTGTTTTGTATAAAGCAAGAAGATATAATTTACCTTTAGATGATGATATGGTAGTTGATTCTATCGCTATGAATTTAGGACAGGTAGGAGAACAGTTATCGTTAGGCAAATTATCAGAGGAAGTAAAACAGAAGTATTCAGATAGGATAAACTGGACTCAGATAAAAGGTTTTAGAAATTTTATTTATCATAATTATTCTAACTTAAATTTTAAAATTATAGAGGGTATATTGAAGGAATCTGTTCCCAAAACGAAAGAATCTTTACACTCGATTATAAGAGAATTAGAAGGTGAATTATAAAATAGAAAATGAAAGAGAAACTCTAAAAACGTATGGAAGATTTGCTAGAAATCGACAAATTTTATTCCTCAAAAAACGAATACTTCCATAAGAGAAATTATTATTGATGAAGATTTAATATCTGTATTGGATGCATTGAAAGAGGAACAAGATAAGGTTCTTTATAATCGTGAAGAATTAAAGAAATATGATTTGGTCTCTTGTGATAGAAGGTATAAACTTTCTACAAATTATGGATTGAATAAATACTTGAAAGTATTTTTATCCGAACTTGGGATAGGTAGCCAAACCATGATAGCAAAAGCAGGCAGGCATATTTACGGTTTATATTTATTAGACTTCCTGCAAAACTAGAATCCTAGTTCATGATTGATAATACCAACAATCAAATTCATTCGTAATCCGAAGCGTTTACGATGAT
>NZ_VMMV01000006.1:0-1302 GCF_013277375.1 Streptococcus sp. 3613 | reverse complement strand
CACCTAAGAAACCAGATGGAACAACTTACCCATCAGGAACTAAGGTAGAAATTCCAGGAGAAAATGGAACAACAATCACAGTAACAATTGGTGACAATGGTTCAGGTGAAGTACCAAATGACAAGCTTCCGAAAGGTGCTGTGCCAGGTAAAGGTAAAGTAACAGAACCGAACAAGAAACCATCACAACCAGTGGATGTAACAACACCAGCTCGTAAGACACCAACAGTAGACTTGGTACAAGATCCTACTACAGGTGATGTGACAGTGACACCTAAGAAACCGGATGGCTCAACTTATCCTAAAGGAACTAAGGTAGAAATCCCAGGTAAAGATGGTCCAATCACAGTAACGATTGGTGACAATGGTTCAGCTAAGGTTCCAAATAATCAGTTGCCAGATACTGAGGCTGTAGGTAAGGCTAAGATTACAGAACCAGGTAAAGCAGCTGTAGAAGTTCCTAATGTAACTACACCAGCTAAGGTAACAGTCTCTACGGAACAACCAAGTAAATCACATAATGTATTGCCAAATACAGGAACAGAATCAAATGCGACTCTTGCTTCTCTAGGACTTCTTGGTATGCTAAGTGGACTCGGATTTGCGTTTAGAAAGAAAAAAGAAGACTAAAATAAAAGTTTAGTCAAGCTGACATACATTCTTCTGTATTTTAAAAATGAGCCCTATTAATTCTGTTGATTATTTTAGGAATCAAGTACAAGGGATGTTTAGATAAAAGAGTCTGGGACAAAAGTCCTTTATCTCCAAAAAAAGCAACGGATTTGCCGTTGCTTTTTTGCGTACGACGGGCATGTCGTGCATCTGATACTGGACTAAAATCAAAAAACATCTTATAATAGTAGTTATGAAACTTACAAACGAAGAAACACAAAAAATTGAGTAAGCGCGTCATAACAAGGTATCTATCATTCATGGAAGACCTCCTGTATACTATTAGTAAAGTAAAACTATTGGAGGATATTTAAATGCCACAACCTATTGTTCCTGTAGAGATTCCACAATCTCGTCGTTTTGATTCTAAAAAGAGAAATGATATTCTGCTTAAAATTCGTATTGGCAAGCTTGAAGTAAGTTTTTTTCAATCTCTCAATCTCGAAATGATAGAACAGCTTTTGGATAAGGTGTTGCTCCATGACAATTCATCTATCTAGCCTAGGGCAGGTCTATCTCGTATGTGGGAAAACGGATATGAGACAAGGCATTGATTCACTGGCTTATCTCATTAAAACCCACTTTGAATTGGATCCTTTCTCAGGTCAAGTCTTTCTCTTTTGTGGTGGAC
>NZ_VMMV01000059.1:0-13065 GCF_013277375.1 Streptococcus sp. 3613 | reverse complement strand
GTTGAACAACAAGTATAACTCAGAGGTGTTTTCTTATGCCTAGAAGAGCTTTCATTTTAATGTGATAATCGGACAAGGAGACTACTATTTCTTCAAAAAATATGTCAAAAATACTTGACACTTTATATTTAAAAGAATATAATATAGTCAAATATATACGACATAAATCAGAAAGGAGACCAGATGAATCGTGTGAAAGAATTTCGCAAGGAACTGGGCATTTCCCAGCTAGAACTAGCCAAGGATATCGGTGTCTCGAGACAGACCATCAATATGATTGAAAACGACAAGTACAATCCAACCTTGGAACTCTGTCTCAATCTCGCCCGCAGCCTCCAAACTGACCTCAACAGTCTCTTTTGGGAGGATAATTTTTAAAAAAGGAGCAAACTTATGAAAAAAGAAACCTTCACGGAAAAACTGATCAAACGCATTTATGGCATTTCAGGACCACTTGATGAACACAAACGACGTGAGGCTGATCGTATCGGCAATCAAGTCTTTATCATCCTCTTTTATCTGATGACATTTGGAAATCTCATCCCCTTTGTCCTCGCTTATAAATACCCACAAATTGTCGCTATCGGCTATCCTCTTGTGGTATTCGGCATTTCGATGATTTCTGCTCTCTATGTGCTCTCCCAAACCAAAAAAACAGGGATTACAGCTATTGATCCAGATATGCTGAGCGAGAAAGAAAGCAAGCAACTACACTACCCTGGTCTGAAAGCAGGTCTACTCTATGGATTAATGAGTTTTTTTACAACCCCTCTTCTCCATATACTGCTAGGTGAGAGTCAGGACTATCTTCAGTCACTTCTTGCTTTTAAAAATATTTTTTCTAGTATTCTCCAGTCTTTCTTCTTCGGAGTGATTATACAAATTATCATCTCCCGTCGCATTGCAAAAACTAAGAAAGATCAAGATGAGGATTAGGAGGAAACTCATGAAAAAAGAAAAGAAACAGTTACGTTATCCTGGTCTGAAAGCAGGTTCGATTTATGGAACAGTGATATTTTTTATAATTCCACTCATTGATACCCTAACAAGTGAAAATCCAAATTTTATCAGTTCTCTTCTAAATACAAAACATATTTTTAAAACTATACTGGGAGCTTTCTTTTTCGGAGTGATGATACATATTGTCGACTCACTTCGCATTGCAAAAGCTAAAAAAGACCAGGATTAAGAGGTGACTTATGAAATCACTAGTAACTTTACTTACCTATCATCTTTTGTTCAGTTCTCTGCTCATCTTCATCATCATTTCAGGGGACTTACCAATCAGAGAGATATTCCTCCTTCTAGTCTTTATTCCAGCCCTCAACAAAGGACTGACTTATCTAAAGATTGACTCCCCAAAAACGCGCATACTCAACTTAGCACTATGCTTTATGATTCTATCTTTGCCACAACTGATGCTCGTCTCAGGCAATTGGAAATATTATTTACTGCTGACTATCGCTAGCATTTCTTCTATCACTTATCTTTATTATCTCTATCAATTCGTAAAAGAAAGTCAGTAAAACTGCTCATTTAGGAGGTTATTAGCATGAACAAAGAAGACTTCACCACTCGCCTACTTCGAAATTTCTTTCATATCCAAGGGCCTTTTGATGAATGCCGTCAAGAGGTTATCTACAAGGCTTGCGCCCGTTCCATGATCCAAATCTTTTACTCTTCCTTCATTCTCTTCCTATTCTATATTTTGTTCGGAAGCTTTATCGAAATTGTTCGAAATGTTATACCCTACATCTATTTTGGACTCATTTTTTTCATTACCTTAAAAACTCAGAGAGCCGTCAAAGAACTCCAGCTGGAAAAAGATGACAAGTCAGAAATCATCCTCAAAACCTACAGCAAAGCCCAAATCAAATTCCGAAGTTGGATTGTGTTTATCGGTATTCAGATTGGCCTCTTTACCCTACTCATCTTTCATAAAGTATTCGTTCAGCAGATGTCCCTTTCAGATTTTGCGAAGTTGCTCATGCAATTCGATAAAAGTGTTCCTTTCCTGATGTATGGCCTGATTATCGGTAGTATTTTCGGAACCCTGACCTACGGATTTCTATCACTACAAGAGGAGAAAACTCCTAAAAATACCAAACAGAAGGAGAAAAGCAATCAATGACTTCACTATACGATTTTTCAGTCTTAAACCAAGACCATCAAGAAACCCCACTAGATGCCTATCGTGGAGAAGTTCTCTTGGTTGTCAACACTGCTACTGGATGTGGTTTAACGCCCCAGTACCAAGGACTTCAAGAACTCTATGATCGCTATCAAGAACAAGGTTTTGAGATTTTAGACTTCCCTTGCAATCAGTTTATGGGACAAGCACCAGGTAGCGCAGAGGAAATCAACGCCTTCTGTAGCCTACACTATCAAACCACTTTCCCACGTTTTGCCAAGATCAAGGTCAACGGTAAGGAGGCAGATCCCCTCTATGTTTGGTTGAAAGAACAAAAATCTGGCCCACTAGGAAAACGAATCGAATGGAATTTCTCTAAATTTCTCATCGGTCGTGATGGGCAGGTCTTTGAGCGCTTCTCTTCAAAAACAGACCCAAAACAAATTGAAGAGGCGATACAAAAATTACTATAATTCACAATCTCACTATGATTAGGTTTCTTTTAGCCTGATGAATAGTGAGATTTTTTGATTGGCTTTGACTTAAATAGAAAAACACCCCATGATATGAAACATGAAGTGTTGTAAAGTCTATGTTGTAGCTACTTATTTCACATTTTCAATGTGACCAATGATAACAAATACCATACCGAAGCTTCATATACACTAAACAAATAACTTTCTAATTATCTCAATTAGTTTTCGCTAGTAAATATTATTTCCAACAAACGCCCTCTCAATTCCTTATCCTGATGATGCAAGATATTCATTAAGTCATGAGAATTTTTGGCATTGATGAATTGATTTAACACTCTATCTTTTAATTCATATGGAAGAGAAGCCATTTTTAGTAGTCTAAAAACTTCATCATTTAGGGATGTCCTTTTATGATCTTTCCATTCAAATCTAGCTGTATCATTCTTATTTGGCAATTCAATTATAGGCACATTCGTTCCTTTAAAATGAATTCTATGCCTTCTATTACTTGGAACGATACTAGAATCTCCTTGTAATGTTAACTCTACCATCCCCATTTCCCAATCGATTGATAATCTTGTTTTATATCTTTGACCATTTTGATCTTCAAGCATTTCAAAAGAATGTTGTTTGCCTGGGAATACATACCAATCTACAACTTCAGGTAAATCAACACCCATATCTATCTCAGAACCAACCAAGGGAATGATTGCACCACTTTTTGCGAACACAGGTATCGTCGAAATGTCTCTATAAACACTCAACTTCACACCACCTGTATATTTTTTCTCTGAAAAGAAGTCATACCATTCACCTTCAGGGAACCATACATCTACTTTTGCAGATTGGAATGCCAAATCCATCTTTTCTACAATGGGAGCCACCATCAGTTCTGTTCCAAAAAAGTATTGATTTGGAACATTATAACTCTCATCATTCTCTGGGTAGAAATAATACATTGGGCTGATTAATGGGGCACCTTCCTCATGTGTCTTTACATTCATGGTATATAGATATGGAATCATCTGATGTCTCAAACGAAGGTATTTCTTCATAATCTTAGATGTTGTTTCTGAAAAAAACCAAGGTTCTTTACTATTGAAGGGACTTCTAGAACTATGTAATCGAGTGATCGGACTAAAAACACCAAACTGTAGCCATCTAGTTTGTAGCTCCCCGTCATAATCCCCCAGCATGTGCCCACCGATATCATGGCTCCACCAACTATAACCGATATTTGATGCTGTCGCTGTAAAATAAGGTTGAAATCTTAAGGAATTCCAACTAATAATAGTGTCCCCTGAAAAACCAACAGGGTAGCGGTGACTACCAGGACCTGCATACCTTGATAAAATCAAACCACCTTCTGCATTTTTACAACTATCCTGATAATGATAATGGTTTAAAAGCCATAGTGGATCCAATATGCCTTGAGTCCCTTGTTGCCAGTCAATCCACCAAAAATCTACTCCCTGCTTTTCTAGCTCATAATGAACATCTTTAAAGTAGGATTCCCTAAAAGATGGATTAAAAAAATCAAAAATAGCAGGTTCTTCTAGTTCTACATTTAACCCCAATCGTTTGGCGACTCGAGGATAAGCTTCTTCATAAGCCCGTATACCATCAGCAGGATGGACATTTAAGGAGAGTTTTAACTTTCTATCATGAAGTTGTTGCAATAACTGTTCTGGATTTGGTATTAAGTTTCTATTCCAACTATATCCTGTCCAGCCACTTCCAAAACGAGCTGGAATGTCAGTTATATGCCAATCCATATCTAACACACCGATAGATAATGGAATTTTCTCTGTTTCAAATCTATCTATTAAATCCAAGTATTCATCCGACGTATAAGGCCAATACCTACTCCACCAATTCCCTAAAGCATATCTTGGCAACAAGGGTGTTGAACCAGTCAAATGGTAAAAGTCTCTGATTGCTCCTCTATAATCATGCCCATAGGCAAAGAAATAGAGGTCAATTTGATTTTCTCTCTCAATATAACCAGACTGTTCATCCCAAATAAATCCTTGAGAATCCTCCAATAAGGCTATACCATTTCGGCTAATAATTCCATCTTCTAACGAGATTGCTCCATCTGCCTTATCCAGAGTCCGAGCTGTTCCTTTTAACGTTTCAATAGATTCACCAAAATACCAGCGACTACCATATACGGCAAAATTTCCTTTTAATTCTATAAATAAATTTTCGGCGTTAAATTCTCCTTTATTAAAGTGCAGATGAAAATAGTCCGTCATAATATCTAGTACGTTTGATGTCTCTATATAATTTAACGAAACTTGGCCAAAATCTCTATTATAGATAAGTTGTGTCGTTCTATCCTCAAAACTTCCAGTTTGAGAGTATTCTAACCTTACTAACTTGTCTGTTAATACAGAGATTCGATAAAACTCTCCCTTAAAAATTTTCAATTTGTTTTCCTCCTTTTAGTAAATTTCTTTACCTTATCAAACATTTTATTTGTTATCGTTACATTCATCAATCCGCAAAAAGCAAATCCTCCAAATGTAAATACGTAAATAGCTGTTAAAACTCGTTCTGGACTACTAAAACTCATATACAGTACAGAAATATTAAATAAAACCAACATGATAGCTTGTATTGGATTTAACATACAAATTAATACGCTATTTACAATACTATTTTTTAGATTATCTTTAAATAGACCAATATAGGGAAAAATAACACTCATCAAAAGTATTATAACAAATAAAAAGGGCAACACTAACAATAAACTATACTCTGAAAATAAACTTGAATAGCCCCAAAGACAATAGTTCACATATAAAAGTAATTCTATTAGGAGGATAAACAACCAAATAAAAGTTGACTGTTTAAAATTTTGTCTAAAGATCCGAAAATAATGATAAGCAATATCGGTATCTTTACCTTTTAAAATACGATACCACATTGTCGTAAGAGAAGTTAATGATGCCCCAATTGTAACTATTGGAATACAACTAACAATAAATAGAGTATTTAAAATAATTAAATCTGTCAAAAAAGTTAAAATTCTAACCACTTTTCCATCTAATGAAAATAATTTTTGCATAATATATTCTCCATAAAATCAATCGTCTTAACTCTATATTTTAGAATGTCAGTTGTACAAAATATTACCTAAATTATTTAAAAAACATTTCCAAATTTCTTTAAAAATTAGAATAAAGGAAGCGAGATAATTTGATGTTATCAGTCTCGCTTCCTGTAATTAGCTAGTCCCTTGTTTATACAACCAAGAGTTCATATAAAGTATTACTCTTTTACTTCTTTTTGGTAACGATTATATGCTTCCTGTTGAATCTTCATAAATTCGTCCAATCCCATATTCTTAAGAGTTTCTTTGTATGAGTCCCATTCTTTTTCTATGCCACCTTCAACTACCCATTTAGATGCTTGTTGTTTGACATAAGATTCAATACTAACATAGATTGATGATAATTTGTTAAGCTCTTCTTGTGAATAAATCACATTAGGGTAAGCTGGCAACGCAAATTGTTTCAAATCTTGGTCCATCTTCAATTTCAATCCATCACCTTGTGTTTGATCGATTTCTACGCGACTATTGATATCATCGCTTACGTATTTAGGACCAAAATCTCGAAGTGAATTAATCCATGCCCATTCATCAGCTGATTTACCATCTTTAGGAGGTAACACTTTAAACTTATCACCATTCTTTTCAGTAGCTATTCCAAATGATCCATAGAAATTCTGAATACTTGCTTCATCTGTATATAATTTATCCAACCATTTCAATAATTTAGCAGGGTTTTTACTCTTATTTGTAATCAAAATTTCATTGCGACCATAGTTATAATGATCTGGATCAGAAAAGACATATTGTTTTCCATCCATACCTTTTAAAGCAGGTAGGGCAATATACTCACTTGAATGTAAGCCAAACGTTGCATCTGCTGTCCAACCACTAGAAACACCTACTCTAGATACTCCCTTATCCATACGTTTCGCAACACTCATAGAGGTATCTTCTGTAAAGATTTCCGGATCAATCAAACCTTTTTTATAAGATTCGTGCATTGCTGCAATCCCTTGTTTATAACTTTCTTCTGTACGAAGGTAGACTGGTTTTCCATCTTTTACAGACATTTCATATGTATTATCTGCCCCTAAACGATTATTGAACGGAAGAATATATGAGAATGTTGGATCAAAGTTTCCTGCTCCGAATGGAATTTCATCAGAAGCGTCTCCATTTCCGTTCGCATCTTTATCCTTAAATTCTTGTAGTACTTTTACTAAATCATCATAAGTTTCTGGAACCTTTAATCCTAAATTATCCAGCCACTTTTTATTAATAAATAGCTGATTAGCTACCGTAGGGCGCATCGGTAATTTTTTAGGCAGGCTGTAGATATGACCATCTGGTGAAGTAATCATCGCTTTAATCTTAGGTTCTTTCTCCATAGCCTTAGTTAAATTAGGCATGTTTTCCTTGATTAAATCTTCCAATGGAATAAACAAAGATTGGTTCTGAGCAATTTCTGAATCTGTAAAAGCATTTGAACCTAAAAATGCATCTGGTAAATCTCCGCTAGCAACCAAAACAGATTTCTTATCTGCCCAATCTGCAGCTACAAGTGTATCCCATTTAACATCAATACCTGCTTCCTTGGCAGAATCTGTTAGAAAACCTTTATGATAATCTTCCCCCCAGTCAGACCAACGAACAGTTGTGATTTTATAAGAATCTTCTCCAGACTTATTGTCCTTATTCGCATTATTGGAATTTGCACAGGCTGTTAAGCCAGCAAGTGTAACCGTTCCTAAGAACAAATATGTAAATGATTTATTTTTCATGTTTTTCTCCTATTCTTTCAAGGCGCCAATCATTACACCTTGATTAAAATATTTTTGAACAAAGGGATATAGCAACATTATCGGAGCGGTTGAAATAACAATTGCTGCATATTTCATCATATCGGCTTTGATACGAAGATCTGATGCCACTTCTCCTGTTGCTTGCGATTGTAACATTTGATTACTAATTAGTAAACGTCGTAAAATTAATTGCAATGGCTGTAAATTTTCATTCGTTAAATAAATTAAAGCATTAAACCACGAATTCCAAATACCAACTGCAGTCCAAAGTCCAATAACTGCTATAATAGCTTTTGATAACGGAACAACTATTTTAATAAAATAACGAATTGTACCACAGCCATCAATTTGCGCAGCCTCCCACATCCCGTCTGGAATACTATTATTAAAGAAAGTTCTAGCAACAATAATATTGTATGATGAAACCGCAAAAGGTACTACCATTACCCAAAATGTATCAATCAAGCCTACATTCTTTACTGTTAAGTAGGTAGGAATCAAGCCACCTGATACAAACATAGGGATTATGTATAGAATACTCATCCACTTTCTACCAACTAATTCTTTTCGAGATAAAGCATAACCAGCTGGAATATTGACTACTAAAGCAACTAAGGTACCAACAACAGTATATAAAATGGTATTTAGATAGCTACGTAAAAATAAAGGTTGTTGAATAAGACGTAAATATCCATCTAATTTCCATTCTCTAGGAATAAACCATACCTTTCCATTTGCAACATCTGAAGGATTACTAAAAGATGCAATCACTACAAACCATAACGGATAAACAATTAACAAGATAAGGAAAATTGCTAAACCATAGGTAACTATATCAAATAATAATTCAGAGTTTGTTTTTCTTGATTTATGAAACCATCTCACTTTAAGCACTCCTTCCTTTAAAAAAGACCCGTTCTAGTATATCTTTTTGAGAACCAGTTAACAGATAACAAAATTATTAGATTGACTACGGTGTTAAATAACCCTATAGCTGTCGAATAACTATACTGAAAATTCACCATACCAACTTTATAAACATAGGTCGAAATTATCTCACTTCCTGCTAAATTAAGTGGATTCTGTAGTAGTAACACTTTCTCAAAACCTACACTTAATAAACTACCTGCTCTTAATATTAATAAAATCATAGCAGTCGGCAAAAGCAATGGTAATTCTATATGCCGAATTTTTTGTAACCTAGAGGCACCATCCATAGTTGCAGCCTCATAATATGTAGGATCAATTGCAGAAAGCGCCGCCAGATAAATAATACTATCCCAACCAATATGTTGCCATACATCACTCCAAACATAAACACCTGCAAAATGACTAGGTTTTGATAAAAAATCTGGAATAGTGATTCCAACAGACTTAAATACATTCGCTAACAAACCACTAGTAGGAGATAAAAATAAGATGATCATCCCACACATAACCATTGTAGAGATAAAATGAGGTAAGTAAGTTGTCACTTGAAATATTTTTCTAAATTTCCCAACTCTTAACTGATTACTAATGATAGCTAGTATAATAGGTAAGGGGAATCCTACTACAATACTATAAAGTGAAATTTTTAATGTATTGAACATAGTTGTCCCGAATTGGAATGATGAGAAAAATTGAGTAAAGTACTTAAATCCTACCCACTGACTAGCAAAGATACCATTGGCTGGTGCATAGTCTTTAAATGCAATAATTAGTCCCAACATGGGAATATAGGAAAATAAAATTAATAGCAATATTGAAGGAAAAAGTAATATATATAACGGAATACTATGCTTTAATTTTATTTTATGAAGTTGAGATGCTACTTTCATGTTTTTCCTCCCATCTGATTTTCTACGATTATTTTACACCATATAGAATTCCCTTAATAGAACTTTTTGGACTAGGTTTATCAATTTTTCAGTTTTTTAATTTTAAAAACTATTACTTTTCCGACATCTTGATAAAACATATCTGTTTTGTTACATGATATCGTATTTTCAAAGTGCTATAATTTTAAGAGGAGAATAGTATATGAAATTAAATCACGACTTATCAAAAAAACATTCCATTCATTTTTTCTTTAAACTCCTACTTGTACTACTATTGATAAATATTTTAATCAATATTGCTATGAGTAACATCACCAGAAATTTTATTAAAAATCAAAATATAGTACACCTACGTAGTTCAATTGAAATTTATGCTGACTCTGTTAATGAGAAATTGCATTCTGTAGAACGCTTTATGTACTCAACAATAACACATAATGAATCTTTAGAGAACTTAAATCATGTACAAACGTTTCTTGAATATCAAGAAAATCTTAAAAAAGTTCAAACTAGCTTTACAGAGTTTGAATATCAAAATGAAACTCATATGACATTCTTATTAGAAACTGATAGTACTGATCATTTTATAAATGTCTCCAATCTCTATATTCCATATGAAGATTATTTACTGTTAAAAATAAATCTAAAATCATTGCGTAGTGATATAAGTGACCGTAAATGGAAAAATATAACTACTAAAAACAGCGAATACTTAGTTAAATCTGTTCATTACGAAGGAAAAATCATTTATGCCGTCATATCTTCAGAAGATATCCTAAAACCTCTAAGAAAACTTAATATTGGAAATAATGGTAAACTTTCTCTAAAAGAGCCTAACAATATACCCTCCGAAAACTACCTGATTCATGCTCAAAATGAAAAAACGCATTTACCTTTCGATATTTATGTTTTAGTCGATTATGCCGAAGTCTTTAGAAATATCACACTCTTAGAAGTATTTTTATCAGCTGTTCCTATCATTATCACCATTTTATCAATCATCATTATCCTGTATATTCGTCAATGGATGATTAAACCAATAACAAGACTCACTGAACGACTCTCTCAACTCGGAGACTCCATCCCCCCTTCTGAATTTTTTATATCTGAAGGTATACTAGAAATTGATAAGGCAAATGATAAACTTAATAAAGTAATATTTGATATGCAAGAATTAAAAATACGGGAATACCATTCACAACTAGAACTTAAGAAGATAGAACTTAATTATCTTAAGAACCAAATTCGTCCGCATTTCTACTTAAATATGTTATCAATGATTCATAGTATGCTTCAAACAAAAAACTACAAGGAAATTGAAGAATTAACTATCCTAACTTCAAATTATCTCCGTCATTTATTTATGGCTAATCAAGATTTTTCAGAACTTAAAGATGAAGTTCAGCATATTAAAGATTATTTAGAAATACAACGAATTCGATATGGAAATAGCATCTACTTTTCACTAAACTACAATGATGACCTACAAGATACTCTTGTTCCATCGTTACTGTTACAAACGTTTATTGAAAACACAATCAAACACGGTTTTTCATTTCAGGATTTATTTACAATTTTACTATCAATAAAAAAAGTAAAAACTGAGAACTCAGATTATATTCAGATTTGTATCGAGGATAATGGTCCAGGTTTCTCTGAAGAAATTTTATCAAAACTAAATCAGAAACAGTCTCTAATAACAGAAGATGGACATCATATCGGGATCACAAACACCATCGAACGTTTAAATCTTCTCTATCCTAATGACTATAGTATTGCATTTGAAAATAATGAAGAAGGTGGGGCTAAAATTCTTTTACTTATTCCATACAAGATTATAGACGGAGGTTATAATGAACATCTTATTAGTTGATGACGATCGTTTTATCATTGAAGCTTTACGAGAGAAAATAAATTGGGCTAAACTACACATTGACACTGTTTATGTTGCCTATAGCCTCACTCAAGCTCAAAATATTATTAGAGAGAATCCTATTGATCTCATGATAAGCGATATAGAAATGCCTCAAGGTAGTGGCCTCGAACTCTTATCGTGGATTAGAAATGAAAAATATGATATAAAAACAATTTTTTTAACCAATTACGCCGACTTCAACTATGCTCAAAAAGCAATTGAATTGCAAAGCTTCGAATACTATCTAAAACCCATTAACTTCGAAAAATTAGAATTTATTATTCAAAAAGCCATTAGTAAAATTGAGAATCATAACTTAAACGGAAAAAATGATGCACTTTTACAAATAGAAGATAACTTCTGGTATGATTACCTTAGAAAACCTCAAATTTCTCGCATTGATGAGCTAGAAAATATAGCAAGCAAACAAGATTTTATTCTTCAAAAACACCAGTATTTTTTTCTTGCAGTTTTAACAATCAATCTTAATGAAGAAGATTATTCTGCAGAAACTCCATCATGGACTTCTCAACTAAAAAGAGAACTTCAAAGAATTTCACAACCTTCTTATAAGCTGATAAGTCTATTCAAGATGGAAAGCCAGGTTGATCAATATGTTTGTCTCTTTAGAGTAGACTCATCCAAACGTAGTGACAAATTGGCATATGAGATTCATTCTCAAATTTCTAATAACTTTAGTAAATACTCCAACATTATATATAAGAGTTGCCATAAAATATCCGATATTTTATTTCATACCAAAGAACTCTACACTTATAATGAACAATATGTTTCTTATTGGAATACTATTACATGTGTTCCACATAGTTTTCCAACTTCCTTTAAAACAGAAACTCTTTCAATTACTTTTTTAGATACCCTAAGTGAATACGAATTAAGAGAAAAAATCAATTCACTTGCTTATAATTCTCAAATTCCTACTTTCACACTACAGCAAATTTTACTAGATTGGACTCAACAAATAGGAATATATCTAGATCAAAATGGAATCTCGGCACATAAATTATTCCAAAACAGCACTCATGATTTCTTATTCCAACGACGCTTTCATTCAATTGAATCTTTTCAGGATTACTTTGATTATTACTGGTCGCATGCTAAGAAATTTGCAACAAACATTGAAAACCAGAAAAATAGTATTCAACGCATTGTCGAATACATAGATCATCACTACTATGAAGATATAAATCGTTCTATATTAGCAGATATGGTTTATCTCAGCGCAGATCATTTAGCTAGAATTTTTAAAAAAGAAACTGGAGAAACTCTTGTTAAATATATAACGGATAAGCGCATTAATGCTGCTAAATCTCTCCTATCTCAAACAAATATTTCGATATCACAAGTATCTTGTCAAGTAGGGTATGATAATTATTCTTACTTTACTAAAATTTTTAAACAAAGGACTGGACTTTCTCCTGGAGATTACCGTAAAACTTATCAAAACAAAATGTAAGCAATCTAAATCATTGAAATGATAAGTAAAATTCAAGGTCTGTAGTAATTTTTGAAATTCTACAGTTTTTCCAAAGATAGCTCCATAAACTTATTTAAAATTGTTGATAAGGTAACTTCTTAAAAAGTCAGTTTGAAAAAAACAGCCAGTAAATATTTCATAAGATAAAACGTATACTATCAAGCTTTTACTCCTGATAGTATGCGCTTTTTATTTGAATACTTGCTACAAAACCTCACAAGATTTACTATTATGACATACAAAAATGGACTGTTTTTTAATTGCAGAAAAACACTATTTCTAAATACTTAGAAATAACCAAGCGAATTAAATATTATTTCTAAATATTTGAAAATAATTACTGTTTGTATTATACTATCTTT
>NZ_VMMV01000058.1:0-2173 GCF_013277375.1 Streptococcus sp. 3613 | reverse complement strand
TTATACCATAAGTGAAAAACGTTTACAAATAGTTATCATCACTTGTAAATAGTTGAGTTTTTACTTATTTTTCGTTAAAATCATTTACACTAATTTCCATCGTTTTTTAAATCGTATTCATCTTCGTATTCATTTTTACAATCATCTTTGCCCGTATAGTTGAGAAGGTTGCAATTTAATTCTAATAGTTTATAAATAGAAAACCGTGATTACTCACAGTCTTTTAAAAATAAAATAAAAAAACTCCATCAAAACCATTGACATTATGCAACCAAAGTTGTATAATGGATACATAAGGTTAAGGAGGAAACCTTAGACAAGGAAACTAGTAGAAAGGAACATGAAATGTTTAAGTTCAAAAAGAAACCACTCAAAGCAAAAACAAATAAGCTAGTAGTCAAAATAAACTTATTTATAATCAGCTTTGAATGGCACATCGAATTTGGATAGTGAAAAATCACTATCCACCCCTTCGGGGGTGTACTTAAATTATAACAGGAAAAACAATGAAAGTAAATCTTAAAGTTAGAAAAACCACCAAGCGTGAAAAAGTTGAATTTATTATTGGACTTCTTCTACTCCTATTTGCAGTTTGGTATTTTACGAGGTAATATATGTCAGTAGATATTGAAGCTATCCGCTGGCTTTTAGACAACGCCACAGCCTATGCTATTAGCAAAAACTGTGGCATGTCTATTCAGGCCGTGGACAAGTATAAAAATGGTGTATCGGATATTATGAATATGCGTCTAAAACACGCTATCAGCATGATAACATACGCCCAGGAACTTAAAAAGCAGTGATTTCGGTCACTGTTTTTTATTTTTAACAAAACACCGTTTTTGACAATAATACACCACGATTTCCTCTCCATATTCTTCATGTAAACGCTTTTTTGAACAATAGGATTGTGATTTTGCTTTCTAATCGTTCAAAATGCCTGTTTTTGAAAAATAAAAAAACCGCAAGCCTGAGCCTGCGGTGAAAAATTATTCTTTGTCTTTGTTTTTATTTTGATTATTCCCTGTAAACAAACCAATTAGCCCTAATGCAGTAGTTCCAGTTAAGACACTACCTGCAATTTGTTTATCTGTTGCTATTAAGTAAATTCCACCAATAATAACAACGAGGGCGATTAAAAAGCCAAATAACTGTCCCAATTTATGAGAAGCAATATTCCCTGATAAGTATTTATCTTCCATCTCTCTACGATGTTGGCTTTCTGCAATACCATTATCAATAATCTTTTGAGCAGCATCCGGATATAGCTCTTTATATCCTTTGAGAATATCTGGATGAGGTAGGTCACCTTGATAGATTTCCAACTTCTGTAAAACTACTTGACGCTGTTCATGTGGTAAGCGCTCGACTTCATCAACAATATTATTGACTTCAATCAAATCTTTATTCTCGGTATCCAAATTTCATTACCTCTTTCTGAATGCCCATCGTTGATTTCTTGTAATCACTTTTGACTTTCTTCCAGTCTGGGACTGTATCAGCTTTTACTTTCGAAATGTTCTGGTTAAAGCTAAAAACAGGCAATACAATTGCTGTCATACCAAGTAAAAAAGACTTAAAGTATTGAGGTTGTTTTGTATTTTTTAACATCCCAAATTCCTCCTACTCGCTCCATAATATTTTTTTGAATTAACTTGATTATGACATCTTTCTTTAAAAAAGTCAATGTTTCTTACTCTTTTTAACAAAAAAATCCCCACAAGGACGAGTCCTGTGGGGTAGATAAACATTTTAGAAAAGTTTTCCTTTCCTTTTATTTTTTAAAATTATTTAGTCGTAATCAAGCCGTCTGGCTCCACTGCGAACTCTGGCTTATCTGCCATTGTTCCGTCTGCATTGAGGTAGTACCATCCTGTTCCGTCTGCGGACTGGACGAAGGCGTTTGATACCATGGCACCTTCTTTACCGTCTAAGTAGTACCAAGTCTCCTTGTACTTGACCCATCCTGTCTTCATAGCGCCCTCTACGTCGAAATAATACCACTTCTCAGCGATTTTCTTCCAGCCTGTCGCCATTTCGCCTGAGTTATCAAACCAGTACCAGTTGCCGTCTGTGTGCTTCTTCCAGCGGTCTGCAAACATATAGCCTGAGCCGTCGAAGTAATACCAGGTTCCATTGACCTTCTCAAACTTGTCTTTTGGATAAGAGCCGT
>NZ_VMMV01000057.1:0-28135 GCF_013277375.1 Streptococcus sp. 3613 | reverse complement strand
TGATAATAGTTCACAGCGAGCTCCAAAGAAACAATTCTCCCTTGACTTGTGACAATCGCCTGAGCCTTCATAGCGTGGCATTTCTTTTTACCAGAATCATTCGCTAATTGTTTTTTAGGGCGATTGATTTTTACTTCCGTCGCATCAATCATTACCGTGTCCTCAGAACTGAGAGGAGTTCTTGAAATCGTAAAACCACTTTGAACAAGAGTTACTTCAACCCATTGGCTCCGACGGAGTAAGTTGCTTTCGTGGATACCAAAATCAGCCGCAATTTGTTCATAAGTTCGATATTCTCGCACATATTGAAGAGTGACCATAAGAAGGTCTTCTAGGCTTAGTTTAGGTTTTCTTCCACCTTTTGCGTGTTTAAGTTGATAAGCTGTTTTAATACAGCTAACATTTCTTCAAAAGTGGTACGCTGAACACCAACAAGACGATTAAATTGTGCATCAGTTAGTTGTTCACTTGCTTCATAATCCATAGAACTATTATACCATATATTGTTTCGCAGGAAGTCTAATAATGTTCGAAATTGAAGCAGGTTAAAGAGACAACTAAAGGCTTGTCGCATAAAAGACTGCATGATAGCCAAATTGACCTGCTACTGCAGAACCTGCCATAGGCCCAACAACACCTCCCAGATAAAAGAATACCTGATTGAAGGCAAAGACCCTCGAAATGCCGGCTTTGGGAGTCATTTTGCTGAGTAGGGCATTAACCCCGGGAATCAAGGCACCAGTTCCCAATCCAAAGAGGAATCGATAGAGTCCTAGTTGAAGGGGGCTAGAGGCATTGGCACAGAGGAGATAGATGATGACTGAATAAAACTGGGCGACAACCAAGAGACGATGATTGCCCACCTTGTCACCTAGCTTTCCCATAACTCCTGCACTCATCATACTGGAAAAGCCCATACTGGACACAATCAAACCAGAGACAAAAAGAAGATTCTCTGTCTGCCCTAAGTCGCGTACATAAAGAGCCAAAATAGGGCCGATCGATTGAGCTGAAAATTGGATGACAAAACTGGTTAAAAAGAGATTGAGCAAAAGATAGGGATATTTAACAGAGGTAAATAATTCCTTTGTTGGAATGGCCTTTTCCTTGGCTACTGGTTGAAAATCTTCCTTGATAAAGCAAATAGTCAAAACAGCAGCTAAAAATAGAAAACTACCAACCAGTAAGAAAACAGTACGAATGCCAAATAATTCTGCGATAAAGCCGCCAATAAAAGGACCAGTTAGAGTACCTGCAACTACGCCTGTAGACAAAGTACCTAAGGCAGAGCCTGATTTCTCCTTGGGAACCTGACTGGCTATCAAGGCTGTTGCATTGGGAACAAATCCTGCAAATACACCATTCAGTAAGCGAAGAAAGATTAACCAATAGATATTTGGCACAAAGGCCAAACCTCCCATAGTGATAGTCATGGCCAGACCAGCACGAATCATCATGGGTTTTCGACCGTATTTATCAGCAAGGATGCCCCAGATAGGAGAGAAAATTGCCGCAGAAATAGCAGAGACAGAAATGGCTAAACCTGCAAAAAAAGCAACTTGCTCTCCCCCTACACCCAGACTTTCCACAAAGATGGGCATAAAAGGCACAACCAAGGAAATACTGGCTCCTGTCAGAAAATTACCAAACCAGGCAATGCGCAGATTATCCTTCCAGTTAATCTCTGTCATCTTGCTTACCTCCCTCAAGGCGGGTAAGCACTTGAGTAAGAAGCTGATCCTGATTGCCATTGTTGTCTAGAATTTGGCTGGCCAAATCTTTCTTTTTCTCTAAAGGCCACTGGGCTGCCAGACGAAACTCAGCTTCATCTTTGGACAAGTGGTCCCTTTTCATTAAGCGTTCTACTTGGACATCTCGGTCCACATAGACCAACCAAGTCTCATCAAACCAAGAGACGTAGTCCTGCTCAAAAAGCAAGGGAATATCCATGAAGAAAATCTCTTCTGTCTGAGCCAACTGGTCTCTCAAAGTAGCCAGTTCCTCACGGATAATCTCCCCTTGAATTTGCTTAGACCATTCCCGTTCTTCAGGATTTGAAAAGATAAGACTAGCTAGGAGAGGGCGATTGAGTTCTCCGTTTTTTAGAATTATTTCTTGACCAAAGTGCTGGACTAGAGCCTCAAACAGACGACCACCAGGTCTCTGTAGTTGGTGGACAACCGCGTCGGCATCCACCACTTGAAAGCCTTGCTTTCTTAGAAAATTTGTCACGGTTGACTTACCAGAGGCAATTCCTCCTGTGATTCCAATGATTTTTCCCATCAGTCCCTCCTTTGACAGTTTGGACAAAAGTGGGTGCCTCGTCCGCCTAGTTGGATTTTCTCAATGATGGTGGCACAACGTGAACATTCTTGACCAGCCTTGTCATAGACCTGATGAAAATCCTGCATAGTTCCATCTTCCCCAAAGGCATTGGTATAGGTTCGAATGGTGGAACCACCTTTTTCAACAGCCTGTCCCAAAACAGCAATGGTCTGGTCATGAATGGCAGTCGCTTCTGCTGCTGTCAAATTCTGGGAAGGTCTAGCCGGATGAACCTGAGCTCGCCAGAGAACCTCATCCACATAGATATTGCCAAGTCCAGCTACCAAGGTTTGGTCTAATAAGTGAGATTTGATAGGCTTTTTGGACTTGGCTAGGGCAGCTTGAAAGACCTGCAAATCAAATTCTTGTTCGCTTGGCTCAGGACCTAATTTCTTAGAAATAAAGTAGGCTTCCATAAGGTCAGGCGCCAAGAGTTCCATAGTACCAAACTTGCGAACATCCTCATAAACAAGCGTGCCACCATCCTCAAACTGAAAGAAAACATGGGCATGCTTGCGTTCTGGCACTTGATCTGGATAATAAAAATACTTGCCCTCCATCCGCAGATGGGAAATCAAGACCTTGTCTGTCAGGTAGAAAATCAAATATTTACCACGACGTCCCATTGACTCAATAATCTGACTAGGCAGCTCCTTTTGAAACTCATCCAAATCCGTTTTAATCATCTTGGGATAGCGAATTTCTATACTCGAAATCTTTTTACCCAGAATCAATTTTTCTAAGCCACGACGAACGGTTTCAACCTCAGGTAATTCAGGCATAAGTCCTCCTTCTGTAAAAATAAGAAGCAGGCATGAGCCCACCTCTACTTAGTATTCTTTTTCATTATAGCCAAAGTCAGCCAAATCTAGCTTTTTATCACGCCAGTTTTTCTTGACCTTGACCCATGTTTCTAGGAAGACCTTATCTCCTAGCATGAGTTCAATATCACGACGGGCCATACTACCAATTTTCTTAAGCATAGCACCACCTTTTCCAATGATAATCCCTTTCTGACTATCGCGCTCGACCATGATAGTTGCACGGATGTGAACCTTGTCTGTATCCTCGTCTCGTTTCATAGAGTCCACCACTACAGCAACTGAGTGAGGAATCTCTTCACGAGTTAGGTGTAAGACTTTCTCACGAACCATTTCTGAAACCAAGAAACGTTCTGGATGGTCTGTGATTTGATCAGACGGGAAATATTGGAAACCTTCGTCCAGATTTTCACTCAAAATATCCACTAGACGAGAAACGTTATTCCCTTGAAGAGCTGAGATTGGAACGATTTCCTTAAAGTCCATTTGATTACGAAAATCATCAATCTGAGACAAAAGCTGGTCTGGGTGAACCTTATCGATCTTGTTCACAACCAAAATCACAGGAACCTTGGCAGCCTTGAGGCGTTCGATAATCATATCGTCCCCTTTACCACGCACTTCATCAGCAGGCACCATGAAAAGAACGGTGTCCACTTCGCGAAGGGTACTGTAGGCAGACTCAACCATGAAATCTCCGAGAGCTGTTTTAGGCTTGTGAATCCCTGGCGTATCGATAAAGACGATTTGTTCCTTATCAGTCGTGTAAATTCCCATGATTTTGTTGCGCGTTGTCTGCGCCTTGTCACTCATGATGGCAATCTTTTGCCCCATAACGTGATTTAAAAAGGTTGACTTCCCAACATTGGGACGTCCTAAAATGGCTACAAAGCCTGATTTAAAAGTCATAATTTCCTCTTACTGTTTAAAATAATAAATCCCAGATTCGTGGGAGAAAAATCAATGCGCCTGTTAAGGCTGCGAAAAGAGAGACCACTAATACCGCGCCAGCCGCCATATCCTTGGCATTTTTAGCCAGCATAGAAAAGTGATAGTGACTGGCCAAATCCACCACATTTTCGATAGCAGAATTGATAATTTCAAAAGCTACTACCAAGAAAATGCTCAATAGGAGAAAGAGCCATTCGATTCGTGACACCTGAAAAACAAAACCTGCAAGAATAACTACAAGAGCCGTTACTGCATGTTTTCGCATATTGCGTTCTTCCTTGATAGCAGTAAAAATTCCTGTAAGGGCAAATTCTAAACTGGATATCAGGTCACGATTTTTCCATTTTCGTTTATTGTCTTGTGAGTCCATAGGCTGTCAAAATTTCTTCTTGTAAACCGAACATCTCCGCTTCTTCTTCCGGAGTGTAGTGATCATAGCCGTTGATATGTAAAAAGCCGTGTACTGCCAAGAAGCCCATCTCACGCTCAAAGCTATGGCCATATTCCTCGGCCTGCTCATGAGCCTTATCAATAGAGATGAACAGTTCCCCAATATAGGCATCAAACTCAGACATCATCTCTGCCAATTCTGGATTTTCAAGTAAATCCTCTTCGTCAAAGGCAATTTCCAACTCTGGTTTATACTCAAGGCTGATAACATCTGTCGGACGGTCCGTGTCACGGTACTCCAGATTGAGTTCATGACTACGCTCATTGGTCACAAAAGTGACTGCCATCTCCTTGTCTTCTTTGCCTAATTTTTGGGCTGCAAATTCCAAAATTTCTTGGGTTTGTTGCAACATTTCTTTTGAAACTTGACCAGTTTCATCTACCATTTCAATATACATGTGCTTCTCGTTTCTCTTTACTTGGCTTTATTATACCACATTTCCATGATTTTATTCTACCTTTTTGATATAATACTATGGAATACAATCACAAGGAGAGAACGATGTCATTTGACGGATTTTTTTTACACCACATGGTTGAGGAATTGCGAAGAGAGTTAGTGAATGGTCGCATTCAGAAAATCAATCAGCCTTTTGAACAAGAGTTGGTCTTGCAAATCCGCAGCAATC
The DNA here is from genome assembly GCF_013277375.1 of Streptococcus sp. 3613. Taxonomy (NCBI): domain Bacteria; kingdom Bacillati; phylum Bacillota; class Bacilli; order Lactobacillales; family Streptococcaceae; genus Streptococcus; species Streptococcus sp. 3613. The sequence goes on along the minus strand of NZ_VMMV01000057.1, from coordinate 22,959 downwards.
GCCAAAGTCACCGCCTGCTCCTTTCTGCCCATCCAGTTTTTGGACGCATTCAGCTGACCCAAACAACTTTTGAAAATCCAGCCCAGCCTTCTACCTTTATCATGGTTTTGAGAAAGTATTTGCAGGGTGCCCTGATTGAGTCTATTGAGCAAGTGGAAAATGACCGTATTGTGGAAATGACAGTTTCCAACAAAAACGAGATTGGGGACCATATTCAGGCTACCTTGATTATCGAAATCATGGGGAAACACAGTAATATTTTACTGGTTGATAAAAGTAGCCACAAAATCCTCGAAGTCATTAAACACGTCGGCTTTTCACAAAATAGCTACCGTACCTTGCTTCCTGGATCGACCTATATCGCTCCGCCAAGTACGGAAGCTCTCAATCCTTTTACGATCAAGGATGAAAAGCTCTTTGAAATCCTGCAAACACAGGAAACGAGAGCTAAAAACCTTCAAAACCTCTTTCAAGGTCTGGGACGCGATACGGCAAATGAATTGGAAAGGATTCTGGTTAGTGATAAACTGTCTACTTTCCGTACCTTTTTCCATCAAGAAACCCAGCCATGCTTGACTGAGACATCCTTCAGTCCAGTTCCTTTTAAAAATCAAGTAGGAGAGCCTTTTACCAGTCTTTCTGATTTGCTGGACACCTACTATAAGGACAAGGCAGAACGCGACCGCGTCAAACAGCAAGCCAGTGAACTCATTCGTCGTGTTGAAAATGAACTTCAGAAAAACCGACATAAGCTGAAAAAACAGGAAAAAGAGTTACTGGCGACAGACAACGCTGAAGAATTTCGTCAAAAAGGAGAATTGCTGACAACCTTCCTCCACCAAGTGCCTAACGACCAAGACCAGGTTATCCTAGACAACTACTACACCAACCAACCTATCACGATTGCGCTTGATAAGGCCTTGACTCCCAACCAAAATGCCCAACGCTATTTTAAACGGTATCAGAAACTCAAAGAAGCTGTCAAATACTTGACTGATCTGATTGAGGAAACCAAGGCCACTATTCTCTATCTGGAAAGTGTAGAAACCGTCCTCAACCAAGCTGGGCTGGAAGAAATCGCTGAAATCCGTGAAGAATTGATTCAAACTGGCTTTATCCGCAGAAGACAGCGGGAGAAAATCCAGAAACGCAAAAAACCAGAACAATATCTAGCAAGCGATGGCAAAACCATCATCTATGTCGGCCGAAACAACCTACAAAACGAGGAGCTAACCTTTAAAATGGCACGCAAAGAGGAACTTTGGTTCCATGCCAAGGACATTCCTGGAAGCCATGTTGTCATCTCAGGCAACCTAGACCCATCTGATGAAGTCAAGACAGACGCAGCAGAGCTAGCCGCCTACTTCTCGAAAGCTCGCCTGTCAAATCTGGTTCAGGTAGATATGATTGAAATCAAGAAACTCAACAAACCAACTGGTGGAAAACCCGGCTTTGTCACCTACACAGGACAAAAGACCCTCCGTGTCACACCAGACCCAGAAAAAATCGCATCCATGAAAAAATCCTGATTTTACTTAAAATCAGGATTTTTAACATACTATTCACTCAAATCATATCCAATTATAGGACTAATCTTTGCCACCTAGTTTCTCATTGATTTTCATCATCACACTAGCAATTTTTTCACCCCAATAAGGGTCTGAGGCATATTCTACATTCATACCAGACGCCTTGTTTCCAAGGAAAGTTCTTCCCCTATCGATATAATTTTCCTTAATCCACTTGCTTGCACCTAAAATTCCCTTATCCACATCATCAAATGTCTTAGCAGAAAGGTAAGGGGTCGTATCATAGGCTGTAATGCCAAAGAAATTATTCTTATCTTTGGCAATTTTACTTCTTCCCCAGTCACTTTCTAGGGCACTATGGGCAAGGAGATAAAGGGCATTGATATGGTAATGTTCTTCGGCTTCCTTAAAAGTAGCGCCCTTGTTCTCCAAAAGGCTATTGTTAATGTTTAGCAAACTAAATACCTTATCCAATTCTTCAGCACTGTAGTTGGTAGCCTCTGTTAAATCTTTGAAAAGGAAGGGATTCTCAAGCTTAAAACCATCAAAATGCAGGCCATCTGCCGAATAATATTTCTTGCCTACTTCCATATCAGAAAGATGAGAAGCTACTGGGATACTAGCATTCTGAGCCACATAGTGATAAAAACGGTGGCCATCACTCTCATAATAAGGGATAAAGTCCTTACTGGCATCTAGCGCTTGTAAATCTTCTGTTTTCATATAGCCTGACAAACCAGAAATAGTAATAGCCAGGCGCTTGTCATCACTTTTTCTATCCTTATCTAGCCAAACAACACTAGCTTGCGATATATAGGAGAGCTTTTCACCATCTGCATTATAGATATTTGCTGTGACTGGTACTACTTGATAATAAGCAGCATTTTCATTTGTAGCTTTTTCTCCACGCCATTTACCATCGCTTCCAAGCTGATAACCATCTACTGTCTCATTTTTCGCCATGTAGCCACCGGATTTGAAGTAGTACCAAGCTTGACTATGAGAATCGTAGACCCATTCTTTTTCAGCTATTTTCCCATCAGATTTGAGATAAAACCAAGATTCCTTATCCCAAATCCATTCATTGGCTGCCATGTAGCCACCGGATTTGAAGTAGTACCAAGCTTGACTATGAGAATCGTAGACCCATTCTTTTTCAGCTATTTTCCCATCAGATTTGAGATAAAACCAAGATTCCTTATCCCAAATCCATTCATTGACTGCCATGTAGCCACCGGATTTTAGATAATAATAGTGACCATTCTCGAAAATCCATTCTTTATCAGCATGGTTTCCATTTTCTTTGATGTAAAACCAAGATTGGTATTGTCTGTCAAAAAGCCAACCTTGCTGTACTTTGGCACCAGTGGCATTCACATAAGCCTGGTCAATCCACTGACTTGTCAGTAAATAACCACCAGATTTAAAATAATAGTCCTTCCCTTTAATTTGGAGCCATTCTTTCTCTGCGTGCTGTCCATCTGCTTTGATATAAAACCAAGCATCGTATTGAGAATCATAGACCCAGTCTTCTATTACTTTGGCACCTGTTGCACCAACATAGGAAGTTCCTACCCAAGCATTTCTTTTCATCTTTCCATCTTGGTCAAGATAATAAAAGGCTCCCTTGTCTTCTACCCATTCTGATTTGGCCATATAGCCACCAGATTTGAGGTAAAAATAGTCGTCACCTTGCTTTAGCCATTCATTTTCAGCATAGTTGGCATCTGCTTTTATATAGAACCAAGATTGATAATGAGTATCAAAAACCCACTCATTCGCTGCTTGACTGCCATCTTCTTTCAGATACTGTTTTCCTTGCCAAGTACCATCACTAGCCATTGCACCCTCTGGACTAGCTAAGAAAAATAGCAGAGCTAAAAAAATAAATCTTACTTTCTTCATTAACCTTCTTCCTCTGTTCTTATTTATTTTATTGTACCAAAATTCTCCTAAATTCATATTACAAACTAATAAAAAATCAAGAACAGATTGATTGCAGGTTACCTCAGAGACTCTTTTACTTCCTGACGGAGTTCTTCCAGACTGCTAATACCGTATTTATCCATGACTTTTGGTAAATTTTCGATGATGTCAGGGCAGGCATAAGGATTGGTAAAGTTAGCTGTTCCAACTCCGATAGCCGATGCTCCAGCCAGATACATTTCTAGGGCAGCTTCAGCCGAATCCACTCCCCCCATTCCAATGATAGGCAGGTCTGTTGTTTGGGCTACTTGGCGGATGAGTTTGAGGGCTACTGGAAAGACTGCTGGACCTGACATTCCACCTGTTCCATTGGCCAAGATTGGTTTTCTGGTTTTGAGGTCAAAGCGCATTCCAACCAGAGTATTGATCATGGTCAAGCCACTTGCTCCCGCATCTTCTGCAGCTTTTGCGACTGTGACAATATCCGTCACACTAGGAGTTAGTTTGACATAAACCGGTACATCAGAAGCCTCTACAGCTGCTTTCACCACATCATAAGCCAAATCTGGGTCTTGACCAATCAAAAGCCCGTGATTACAGTGATCTACGTTGGGGCAAGAAATATTGAGCTCAATAGCCTTTATATTAGCTGCCTTGGAAATCCCATGAGAAACAGCTGCATATTCTTGTTTTGAAAAACCAGCCACATTGGCAATAATAGGAAGATTTGGATATTCTCTTTCCAGCCAAGGTAACTTTTCAGCCAAAACAACTTCCAAACCCGGATTTTGCAAGCCAATTGCATTGAGCATACCAGCAGGCGTCTCTGCCACTCTTGGAGTTGGATTGCCAAAACGGGATTCAAGGGTTGTCGCCTTGATCATAATAGAACCTAAAAGGTCTAAATCATAGTACTTGGCATACTCTTGTCCAAAACCAAAACAGCCTGATGCTGGAATAATCGGATTTTTCAAATCCAAACCAGGTAGAGACACTTGTAATCGATTTGTAGTCATAATTTTCTCCTTATAATACAACTGTTCCTGTGCGGAAAACAGGACCATCTTCACAGACGCGTTGGCTGACCGTCTCGCTTTCTGGTACTTTTAGAACACAGGCATAGCAAGCTCCCATCCCACAAGCCATACGAGATTCCAGAGATAAATAGGCTCTTGGGTGATCATCAAAGGTTTGATTGATATACTTCATCATTCCTGGAGCCCCACACGAGTAAACAGCATCAAACTGACTATCTAAATCATTGATAACAACGGAAACATTTCCCTTGATGCCATAAGAACCATCATCTGTCGTTACAAAGACCTGACCATACTGAGCCAATTCCGTTTTCAAAATAACAGCATCCTTATTAGCAAAGCCAAGGACAGTCACTACTTTCACACCACGCGCATGCAATCCCTTAGCAAGCTCAAGCAAGGGCGGAACACCAATCCCCCCACCAACAAGGAGAACCTGGCTCTGCTCATCTAGGTCAGACAAGTCAAAACCATTTCCCTGAGGCCCCATCACATCAAGAGTATCTCCCTGAGTTAAGGTTGAAAAAATAGCTGTCCCAGCTCCCTCAATCCGGTAAATAAGGTGACACTGCTTCTTAACCTTATCAATAGACGAAATTGAAATAGGACGACGCAAGAGATGGGCCTCATCAGGCACACGCAGATGAAGAAATTGGCCTGCTCGCATGGCTTCAACCATTTCCCCTTCTAGGACTAATTCAAAGATTGCTGGCGCGATTTCCTCCTGTGCAACCACCTTCATGGTTTCCAATCGAATCGCACCCAAACGTTTCTTACATGTGGGATTCATGACTTTTCCTCCTTAAATTTTAAGGGGACCAGATAAAGAAAAGACCTTGCGATTGCAAGGCCTCAGTTAAAATCGTACAACAGAAGAGAGCACACTCAAAAAGTCCCCTCTAGAAAATTGTACTATTCTTTTATCTGACACCTTGTGAGTCTCTCTGGACTCCCCTTAAAGGTTAAATTTTTATTAGTATACTCTTTCAGCTAAAAAAAGTCAAGTAGAAAACGAACATTCTACTTGACCTCACGAGATTATTTTTCACGAATGACTTCGACCTTGTAGCCATCAGGGTCTTTGACAAAGTAATAGTTAGGTGCAGTTCCTGGTAGACCATTTGGCTCAGTCACTTCATAGCCTTTGGCACTGTGCTCTTGATGAAGTGCCTCAAGATCAGGTGTACTGAGGGCGATATGGGCAAAGCCATCTCCAACCACATAAGGACCGTGATCGTAGTTATAAGTCAACTCCAACTCATAGTCGTCACCCTCAAGACCTAGATAGACAATCGTGAAGGCATGGTCTGGAAAATCTCTGCGACGCAATTCTTTAAAACCAAAAGCATCTTGATAGAATGCAATTGATTTTTCAAGATTTTCTACTCGCAAGCAAGTGTGTAACATTTTTGAAGCCATATTTTTCTCCTTTATTTTTAAAAAGACTGGACAATCCTGTTCCAGTCTCATCAGTTGTTATTTACCAAGTTTTGCTTTAGCTGCATCTGCAAGAGCTGTGAAAGCTGCTGCATCATTAACAGCCAAGTCAGCAAGCATTTTACGGTTAACTTCGATCTCAGCCAATTTCAAACCATGCATCAATTGTGAGTATGAAAGTCCGTTCATACGAGCTGCCGCGTTGATACGAGTGATCCACAATTTGCGGAAGTCACGTTTTTTCTGACGACGGTCACGGTATGCATAGTAGTAAGAGTTCATTACTTGTTCTTTTGCAGTACGGAACAAGATGTGTTTAGCTCCATAGTAACCTTTTGCTAATTTAAGAATACGTTTACGACGTTTGCGTGATACAACGCCACCTTTAACACGTGCCATGTTTTATTTCCTCCAAATATTTCCTAGAATTGTTTACTTACAGTCAAGCTATTATTTCAAGCGAGTAAGCATTGCTTTGATACGTTTGTAATCTCCTGAATGCACCATAGATGCTTTACGAAGATGACGACGTTGTTTCTTAGTTTTTCCGTGGAAACGGTGAGAAGTGTAAGCACGGAAACGTTTAAGTCCACCAGAACCTGTACGTTTGAAACGTTTAGCTGATGCGCGGTGTGTTTTTTGTTTTGGCATGATTTTTTCTCCTTTATTTAACTTTCTGACAATTATTTTTTGTCAGTCGCTGGCGCCAATTGCATGAACATTTGACGTCCATCCATTTTAGCACGTTGTTCGATGATGGCAATATCTTGAGTTGCTTCAGCAAACTCGGCTAAAACTTTTGCACCAATCTCTTTATGGGTAATCATACGACCCTTAAAGCGAATAGATACCTTAACTTTATTTCCTTTTTCAAGGAACTTACGTGCATTGCGAAGTTTTGTATCAAAGTCACCCTTGTCAATTGTTGGACTTAGACGAACTTCTTTCACAGTAACAACGCTTTGTTTTTTACGTTGTTCTTTTTGCTTCTTCTGGTACTCAAATTTGAACTTACCGTAGTCCATAATTTTTGCAACAGGCGGTTTGGCTTGGGGTTGAATCAATACTAGGTCAACATTAGCGTTATCAGCCAAAGCTTGCGCTTCACTGAGTGGCTTGATGCCTAGCTGTTCTCCCTCAAGACCAATCAAGCGAACTTCACGTACACGAATCTCATCATTGATGAATAAGTCTTGCTTTGCTATGGTTTTCACCTCTTTTGTTTTATTAGAGAAAAACAATAGCGGACTCGTAAATATACAAGCCCGCACGTTATGATAGCGTTTCTTCGAAACTTTTCATCCGTAGGGCCAGGCAACTTAATGTCACAAGGCGAGAAGCTCTCACTTCTGCTTTTCTCAACTTTTATATGATACCAAGTTTTCTAGCTCTTGTCAAGATAAAAAGTTATTTTTTGAAAAGTTTGTGTTTGTATTTTGGTTTTCGAATCAAAAAGAGAGAATCAAGTTGATTCCCTCTCTATGTTAGTTTTTCCTTAACTTCCTTATAAGAATGCTAAGACCTATTAAAAACTTCCTTTTTACGTGAACTTCCCCAGCTTTCGATAAATAGAATCCCCACTAACAAAAGGATAATCAGGCAAGGAAGCAAGACCATCCCCATGTTCCAATTTAGATCGACATTATCAATCTGCTTAGGTAATCTTCCAGATAAAATCTCCACTGAACGCAAGTAAGTAAAGGGAATCAGATGTGCAATCCTTTGAAGAGGCTGAATGGTTTGGATGCCAAACAATAAGCCAACAATCCCAATGAGTGAAAGAAAGAGGACAGGCATTTTTTGCTTGAAAAAGTAAGCAATCAAGTACACTACTTCCACAATGACGATAAAGGCTAAGAAAGCTAAGAACAAGCTAGGAAATAACACATCTTGTATCTTTCCAATAGTTACCTCTTGGTTCACTAAGCTATAAATCGGGTAGGGATAATCTAACTGTCCAAAACCACTTATCAGACTTCCCGCTAGAAAAGAAAATCCGCTGATTCCGATAAACAGCACAGTTACATAGCCCACTCCAACTCCAAGAGAGGATAAAGCAAATGTCACTTTTGAAAAAGGATATAACTGAGCTGTGTCCAGATGATTTTGATATCTTTCTGCAAATAGTTGCGTTAGCATAAAAATAATAGCAACCACAAACAAGCTTGGGATGATAGCCTCTAAAATCCAGACAATCTGGTCAATCCCGTGGGTCGGAAACTCCAAAGTATGTGCTTTTATGTTCAAGGGATACAGGGCTTGGTAAATCTTTCGTTGGCGGTCAACCGCCATTTTAAAGTCAGAGCTAGCAGTCGGTTCATTTGACATAACTTCATAATTCTTCTCTTCATCTTGCCACTGCAAATAATAGGCTTCTTTCCATCGTCCTTCTTTTAGTAAAGTCAAAATTTCTTTCTTTTGCGTTAAAAAATTTTTTTTTGCAAGTCTAAATTACTTTTAACACTCTGGTATTCCTCCGAGCTGGTGTCAGACATTTGGGAAAGCTTCACTTCATTTTCATTGATGATTCTCTCATATTTTACAACACTGGTTTCCAACTCGCTCTCCAAGCTGTGTGAGTTTGCAGTCTGACTATTTAAATAAAAGGTAACACCGAGTACAGATGCAAATAAAAGTAAGATAAACCAGTTTAAACGACTTTTGAAAACTTTCTTTAATAAAAATAGGCTAATATCTTTCATAACGGAACCTCTTCTATCTGCCCCTGATGAATGGTTATTACTCTATCGCAGACATCAACCAACTCTTCCTTATAGTGGGAACTTAAAAGAACCAGCTGTTCTTGTCTATCGATTTGTGCTAGCCTATCAAAAAACTTCTGTCGATAATACTCATCTAAGCCATTTGTAATCTCATCCATAAGCCAGCATTTGGCCTGACTGAGGAAATACATGGCAATCACCAAGCGTTGCTTCATGCCTAAGGAATACTTGCGAATGGGAAGGCTGACATAGTCCGACATTTCCCAATAGGCAATTTCATCCCTCAAGTTCAGACCTGACTTCCAGATGTTTTTGATAAGACGAAGGTAGTCCATCCCACTTAAGTTTCCATCCAGCCATTCAACGCTCTCATAATAAAATAAAGAAGGAGGAGCTGCGATATGTCCACTACTTATGGGAATTAAGTTGCTAATGGTGCGGAACAGGGTCGTCTTTCCAGAGCCATTGATAGCAAGAACGCCATAAATACTGCCCTTTTCAAAGGTGAAATCTACATCTTGTAAGATGACTTGTCGCGTTTTTAAGGTCACATGAGTAAGCTGTAACATATCCAGTCCTCCTTTTTCTCACTCTTTAAGGATCAATAGCCTCCTTTGTAATGGTTTACTACCTCATAACGATCGTAGTTCCAGCCTCCGCCAACTTTATACTCAGAATAGCTATAATAAGAAGACCATTCCGGAATGACAATATATCCATATCTGTGGTAATTCATACTATACCTATAGTAGGTATTCCAATCATAGCGATAACTTTTAAGAACGGTCTTAGCAGATACACTGGACTGAAGAAGACCAATAGATTATAAACTAACTAATTAAACGATTTTTGCTAATTTTTAATGATTTTATATCATCAATATCGAAGACGCTTTCATTATATCGTTTTTATCATTATTATGCAACAGATTTTTAGTTTATTTTACTACTAGACTTCCTGCAAAACTAGAATCCTAGTTCATGATTGATAATGCCAGCAATCGAATTCATTCGTAATCCGAAGCGTTTACGATGATTTCGATAGGTTGTTGAAAACATTTTAAACGTTTTTACTGTGGCAAAAATATTCTCAACCTTGCTGCTCTCCTTAGATAGTGCATGGTTACAGGCTTTGTCTTCAAGAGTTAATGGCTTAAGTTTACTTGATTTCCTCGGAGTTTGTGCTTGAGGATATATCTTCATGAGTCCTTGATAAGCACTGTCAGCCAAGATTTTACCAGCTTGTCCGATATTTCTGCGACTCATTTTGAACAACTTCATATCNNTCCAAAGAAACAATTCTCCCTTGACTTGTGACAATCGCTTGAACCTTCATAGCGCGGCATTTCTTTTTACCAGAATCATTCGCTAATTGTTTTTTAAGGCGATGGATTTTTACTTCCGTCGCATCAATCATTACCGTGTCCTCAGAACTGAGAGGAGTTCTTGAAATCGTAAAACCACTTTGAACAAGAGTTACTTCAACCCATTGACTCCGATGGGTTAAGTTGCTTTCGTGAATACCAAAATCAGCCGCAATTTGTTCATAAGTGCGGTATTCTCGCACATATTGAAGAGTGGCCATAAGAAGGTCTTCTAGGCTTAATTTGAGTTTTCGTCCCCCTTTTGCGTGTTTACCTTGATAAGCTGTTTTTAATACAGCTAACATCTCTTCAAAAGTCGTGCGCTGAACACCAACCAGGAGCTTAAATCGTGCATCAGTTAGTTGTTTACTTGCTTCATAATTCATAGAACTATTCTACCATATATTGTTTCGCAGGAAGTCTAATCAAACAGGATATCCTGTTGAAACGGAACTAGCGAGTCTAACAATCATCTCTGATAAATCAGTCGATGGCGAAATCTGAACGACTCGACTCTTTGGAGAAAGACATGCTTCTATCCTCTGGCAAGTCGAAAGTTTTGAGGGCATCGAAGCCATCCTCATCGATAAAGAAGGTCACCTAAGCTGTTCTTCAGGAATTCCTACTCTATAGAGACAACTGTTTCAATGGAGTTTTAAAATTGTATTATGTAAAAAGAGAAAGGAAATCTCATGTTATAGTCATTTAGTTTTAAAAAAGAAAGAATACATATTATGAATTTGGATCATCAAGACTACGACCATGTAATCCTTTTTCACGTTGTACCTGACGTAGTTTTTCTGGTGTAACATCATTACCTTCTTCGTCCACAATTTTGATTCCCTCAATGTGGTGACGAACAGAGCGACGATAACCTTCAATGTACTCCTCACGTAGTTTAGCTTGTTCCACTTTTTCTTCTGATGTCAAGCCTTCTGCTTTTTTCTTTTTGGCAAGCTCATTGATACGATCAATTTTTTTAGGATCCATGTTTCTCTCCTTTATGATAAGATTTAATCCGTTTAACAGATTTTATTTGGTATTGATTTGGTTAAAACGTGCAAGTTTAGCTGCTTTCTTGGTTAATTGAGACAAGATTGCCAAACGATTTTGACGGACTGCTTCATTTTCAGCCATAACCATGGTATTCTCAAAGAATGCATCAATGACTGGGCTAAGAGCAAAGAGCTGTTTCAATTGCTGACTGGCAGTCCCTGACAAAACGAGTGATTCTACTGCTTCTGCCAAGGTTTTCTCTTCTTCATTCTCAAAGAGAGCTGAATCAACTGTGGCTACTCCTTCTGCCTTCTCAGTCAAGTTAAAGGCACGAGAGAGTGATTCAACGGATGGTTTGAAGTCTTCTTCCTTGCTTGCTTCTACGAGAGCACTTGCTGCTTCCAACATATCTGCCACAACAAAGTTTGATCCTGCAAGAACGGCTTCCTTAATGTCTTTTGGAGTAGAACCCATCATCTTATCAACACGAGCCTTGATAAAGTTCATAACCTCTGTCTTATTTTCATAAGTCAAGCTGTCAAATGTTAAAGCATAAAGGCTATCAATCAGCTCGTCCATAGCAATGTGCCAACCAAAGGCATCCAATATACGAACTACACCTTGCGTCGCACGACGAAGGGCATAAGGGTCATTAGAACCTGATGGAATCAAACCTACTGAGAAGAAACTCAAAATCGTATCCAATTTATCTGCAATAGCAAGCACTGCACCAACCTTGCTCTCTGGAAGTTCTCCTTCAGCTGATGTAGGCATGTAGTGTTCACGAATAGCAGTTGCCACTGCTGGAGTTTCACCAGCAAGAAGGGCATATTTCTCACCCATAATTCCTTGGAGCTCGTCAAATTCACCAACCATACCTGTCAACAAGTCAAACTTGTAAATTGCTGCTGCACGGGCTAGGTCAACTGTTTCATCCGCTGACAAGCCTGCTTTTTCTGCCAAGAGAATAGCAATCTGACCCGTACGAATCATGTGTTCACGAAGGGAACCAATCTTCTCATGGAAGGTCACATTGTTTAATTTTTCAACAAGATCTGAAATGACCAATTTTTGATCTTCACGCCAGAAGAATTCACCATCTTCTAAGCGAGCGACCAAGACTTTTTCATTTCCTTTGATAACATTTTCCAAATGCTCTGCATTTCCATTACGAACAGAAATGAAGTTTGGCAATAGTTTACCGTCTTGATCACGGACAACAAAGTAACGTTGGTGTTCCTTCATTGAAGTCACCAAAACTTCTTCTGGAACTTCAAGATATTTAGCATCAAAACTTCCCATAAAGGCAGTTGGGTATTCAACCAAGTTCAAGACTTCATTCAGCAAATCAGCGTCAATCTCGATACCTACACCACGCTCAGCTTCGATTGTCTTGATTTGGTCAACAATCATTTGCTCACGTTCACGTGGATCTGCAATTACATACTGTGCACGAAGGTCTTCTTCATAGCTCAATGCTGACTGAATCTTAGTTTCTTGTCCCAAGAAACGATGGCCACGGCTCACACGCCCTCCCTTGATATCAAGGAAATCCAAATCAAACTCTTCTTCATCTAAAAGAACAGTTAAAGTGTGAACAGGGCGGATGTATTCAAAGGTGTTGTTAGCCCAGTGCATGCTGACAGGGAAAGTCAAGGACTTCAAGACATCTACAACACCAGGAACAATGGCTTCAACTGCTTGACCAATTTCTTCCTTGGTAACATAGACATATTCTTCACCCTTGATTTCACGGAATTCGATATCTTCAACAGTCAAGCCTTTCCCACGGACAAATCCTTGAGCTGCTTTGGTGAAGTTTCCATCACTATCCAATGCAATTTTCTTTGCTGGCCCCTTAAAATCTTCTGTCAAATCAGACTGTTTGTCTGCAAGACCAGTTAAACGAACAGCCAAACGACGTGGTGTTGAGAAGGTCTGAATAGCTTCAAAAGACAAGCGGTTTTCCTTGAGAAAGGCTGCCATTTTTTCGCCTAGTTGTTTTTCACTTGGTGTGACAACATAGGCTGGTAATTCTTCAAGACCGAGTTCTACTAATAAGTTTTTTGTCATGTTTTTTCTCCGAAAAATATCTTTTTATTTTCCAGTTTGCCTTATGTGATTGGTACGCAAGCAACCAACTTCGTTGTTTCATTGCTAAAATTGGAGCCAAAAGTCTCCAATTTTGCCTAGTATCCTTAGTTTCACTAAGGATACCTTCATCACTGCTGCAACTGGTTCAGGGCTCACACTGTTCGCCCATTTTCGTAATTTGTCACTTTCTTTATTCCGCGTCTTCTGCTAAGAGTTTAACTCGTGTTGCTTCATCTAAAAGTGGGTAACCTAGGCGTTTGCGTTCTGCGACAAAGGTTTTGGCTACAACTCGGGCCAAGTTACGGATACGAGCGATATAGCCTGCGCGCTCTGTTACAGATACGGCACCACGCGCATCAAGCAGGTTAAAGGTGTGTGAACATTTGAGAACATAGTCATAGGCAGGGTGAACCAAGCCTTCTTCCAAGGCACGACCAGCCTCTTTTTCAAACTTATCAAAGTTTTCCAGCAACATTTCTTGATCCGAAATTTCAAATGAATATTTTGAATGCTCGTACTCAGGCTGGATAAAGATTTCTCCGTATTTTACACCATCGGCCCACTCAATATCATAGACAGAATCTACTTCTTGGATGTAAGAAGCCAAGCGTTCCAAACCATAGGTAACTTCCGCAGTCACAGGGCCAGTTGCCAATCCACCGACTTGTTGGAAATAAGTGAACTGAGTGATTTCCATCCCATCAAGCCAAACTTCCCAACCAAGACCAGCTGAACCAGTAGATGGATTTTCCCAGTTGTCCTCAACAAAACGGATATCGTGCTCCAAAGGATTGATTCCCAATTTTTCCAAAGACTCAAGGTAAAGTTCTTGGATGTTTGATGGAGATGGCTTCATGACCACCTGGAATTGGTGGTGTTGGTAAAGACGGTTAGGGTTTTCCCCGTAACGACCGTCAGCAGGACGACGTGATGGCTCTACATAAGCCGCATTCCATGGCTCAGGTCCGATAGCACGAAGGAAAGTGTAAGGACTCATCGTTCCCGCACCTTTTTCATTATCATAAGCCTGCATGAGCATACAACCTTGGTCATTCCAAAATTGTTGCAAAGTCAAAATAATTTCTTGAAATGTTAATTTCTTAGACATTGAATACTCCTTAATAAAAAATAATTTCTTGCGACACGAGTCTGCCTCGTCGATTATACGAGGCAAGACGAGTTAGTACTGCGTCTAGCTCAGGCACTCTAGTGCTGAGCGTAGGGCAGTCCGACTGTAAGGAGGTTTCTGCCACTGACGCAGTGAAATGTTAATTTCTTAGACATTGTTTACTCCTTTTTATATAAATTACTTGCGACACGAGTCTGCCTCGTCGATCATACGAGGCAAGACGAGTTAGTACTGCGTCTAGCTCAGGCACTCTAGTGCTGAGTGTGGGGTAGCCCGACTGTAAGGAGGTCTCTGCCACTGACGCAGTAAAATGTTAATTTCTTAGACATTGTTTACTCCTTTAGTTTTTATATTTCTTTTTCAATTAATTTCTGTTGAACAAACCAATTTAACAAGGGAAGAGTTTTATCTGTATTTGCCCATAAATGATAAGAATCGAAGACCGCTTGTACACTACCTAGATTTTCTACCAACTTATCTATTGTCAAAAAACTACGCCAGTATTCGTAAAAAATACTTGCATAGTTCTTATCATAGGTCGAAGAACCAAAATCATTCAATGAATGCCAACCATACTTCTTCTGAAAAAGTTCTACAAGAGATTGATTACAAATTTTTTCCGCTTGAAATTCCTCTTCTGTCAAGAAATACTTGCGACTAATATATTCAACCATTCCCTCTTCGAACCAGATATAAGAGTCGTAACCATCAAAATCATCTAAAAAATGCTCCGACCAATGAGCTAGCTCATGTCCTACAATCTGTAAGAGGAAATTTTCAGATAAAGAATGATAGTGACTTTCTATTGCTTGAGTTTGCTGAGAACACTTGTAGTCCATCAACTGATACAAATATAACTCTTTCCAAACAGCTAAATCAGGCGTCATAACCATTCGTCTATTATTTGTATAGGCTGGAACAGCGCTTTCCCTAATAATCTGTGTAGCAGCATTAAAATCTGACCAAATAACGGCTTGCGGTAAATCACAGACTGCAAGTTCATTCTTTAAAAAAGATTGATAATCTTTCAACTTTTCAGTATTTCTTACTACAAAATCACGAAATGTAGCTAGTTGACTATCGTCTTTTACAAGATAAAGGTTTTCCACGTCTCTCCTTTCTTTCACACAATAGACTGAATAAGCAAAAGAACCGCGTCCGACAATCCTAGGTTGATTTAACCTAGGGGCGTCAGAAACGCGGTTCCACCCTAATTTATTACTTCATTGTTTTTGAAAATACTACAGAAAGCGCCAGCACTTTATTTTGCCCTACTTGGCTCCCACTATCCCAAGCTCGCTTGAAGAACGCCATAAGACTTTCTTTCCTGCTGACTATTATATCAAAAATTAGAACAATGTACAATTCTTTTTATGATTTTCTAAAAATCCACATCATCAACTCGTGGAGCACCAGAATGAACAGCAATCGCTTTTAAGGTTTCACGCTCCTCATGGCTCAATTCAATTCCAAAGCAATCAAGATTAGCCTGAATACGAGAGGCTGTGACAGATTTTGGAAGTGGTAGAAATCCTTCTGCCAAGCTCCAGGCTAAGGCTATCTGAGCAACAAACTTTCCATGATTTGCTGCGATTTCTTGGACTTCCTTACTATCAAATAGTTCTCCCTGACCAAAAGGGCCCCAAGCTTCCAATAAAATTCCTTTTTCTCGACAGTAATCTACGACTTCCTCTTGATACACACCTGGCGCCAAGCGAACTTGATTGACCGCTGGAAGAATTTTTGCTGTTTCAAACAAGGCATCCAAATGATGGGGAAGAAAATTGCTAACGCCGATAGCACGGATCTTGCCTTCTTGATAGAGGTCTTCCATCGCTCTCCAGACCTCAGCATTTCGGATTTTCCATGCGTCATTTTCTCTAAGCGGTTTTGGATTTGGCCAATGAATCAAATACAGATCCAAATAATCCAAGCCCAACTTCGCTAAAGACTCTGCAAAAGCCTGACGAGCTTGCTCATAGGTTTGTTGGCTATTCCACAGCTTGGTAGTTACGAACAATTCCTCTCGTGGAACTCCGCTATCTTTGATTGCTTGACCAACACTTTCTTCATTCTGATAAATCGCCGCCGTATCAATATGACGATAACCAGCCTTCAAGGCTTCTAACACTGCACGATAGGCTTCTTCTCCATCCTTAGCCTTAAAAGTTCCAAATCCTAGAACTGGAATTTCTACTCCATTATTTAATTGATAGGTATTCATATGCTTCTCCTTCTATTTTATTTATCATTTATAGCATAATTTTTTTGCTAATTAGTACTATCTTTTGTAAAAAATAAGTCTATCACATATCTGACAGAACCTATTTTTTCTTGCTTATTCATCACGGCTATAATACAGTTCATGAGGTTTTAGGCGAGTATTGAGCATCTCTGGTATGGTCACAAAGGTATAACCCTGATTTTTCAAATACTCAATGACCCTTGGCAAGGCATTGACTGTCGGACTGTGAATATCATGCATCAGAACGATAGAGCCGTTAGCTACTTGATGCTGAATTTCTGTCAAAATAGATGCTTCATTTTTACTCTTCCAGTCCAGACTATCCACATCCCACATGATAAAGCTCAAATCGAGGCTATTGCGAATGTCGTCTGTAATGGCTCCATAAGGCGGACGCATGAGTTTTGAACTAGAACCCAGCGCCTTAGTTAGCGCATCCTCAGTATCAGTAATTTGTTTTTTAGCTTCATCAAGAGAGAGTTGCGAGAGAATCGGATGGCTCCAACTATGGTTTCCAACAACATGACCTTCAGATTTTATCCTTTTCACCAAGTCCTCATTCCCAGAAACATTTTTCCCAAGCACAAAGAAAGTGGCTTTAACACCATATTTAGCTAGAGTCTCTAATACCTGCGGAGTCGTTGCTGGATTTGGACCATCATCAAAGGTTAGAGCGACAACTTTTTGATGTTTCTTATCAAAATAAGACTGGTACAAGGCCGCATCTTTTTCGAGTAAGTACGAAGATTGGATAACATCAAAGAAAGTAGATACTGGTAAGGCTATCTCTTCTAAATTTTCAACCGCAGGACTCGGATAAAGGATAATCTGACTATCCTTATAATCAAAATTCCATGCAGATAAGTCTTGGTCAGAGAAGCTTTTTACAATCTGCTCACTCTGGTTTTGCTCTATTTTTTTATCCTCTATAAAGGAGGTCAATTCTTTTATCAGCTGTTCCTTAGCCTTACTAGCATCTGAAAACAGTTGGTCAAGTGTAAAAGGTTGCCCATCTTCTGTTAAGTGAACCTTTCCTAGACTGGTCTTTTCAGTCTCTTCAACCTTAAAATCAACTAAATCATAGATTTGTTTGGTCGCATTACGATTGACGACTCCCTTTAAACCTGACTCTCCTTGCTCTGTATAGTAGAAAACAAGATTGTCCTTACTTTCTAGCTTGTCCTTAATGTCTTTATTTATCAGCTCCCTAACAGAGGAAATCACTTGCTCACCTTGGAGAGGATAATAGGCAATCACTTCGGCTTGACCCTTACGAAAATGCTCCTTCTGATTTCCCTCACTTAATTGATCGTCTTTCTCTTTTTTGAGCGATTCAATCTTTTGCTCAAAACTTTTTTGCTGATACATTTTAAAAGCAATAAATCCGCCTAATAGGCAAATAGAAATTGCTAAAATACCAATCAAAGCCAATAATATATGTCTCTTTTTCCCGTGTCTGCCACGTCCCAGTCTACTTTTATTCATATTTATATCATAACAAATTTAAGCAATAATTTCAATGATACAGTTTGGCAATCCACAATTCCTCTAGCAAGCCAAAGCATCTCACATCAACTAGATCAGCCCTATCTATAGGAACCATCTAGTTTTCTATCTATGGAATTTCTAGTAGATTGAAGCTAGAATAGACACCGTCACTTCTAAAAACATTCTGAGAAATTGATTTATTTTTCCCAGTCGATTTATCCTCAAACATCCCTATACCTCTGATATTTTCTTGATAATACTATATACCCAGACACTTGTAGTTTTACCTTCAGCTAGTAATGTTGACTTTTCTTCTTCAGATAATTTTTTCCGTAAGTAGTCAATCTGCTGAGAAGTAATGTTCTCTTTCCCCATTGCCTTGACAGATTGTATCACCATTGCAGTTAAGGTTGACATATTTGAAATATCTCCATTATTTCTATGCTTAAATTCTATTCTTGCCTTACCAACATTAAAACTGGCATATCTTCCATCTGATATATAGATCCATTTTGCTGGTACCTGCGTAGATAGACCAAGTAAATTAAGGGCTGTGTTTCCCGATGGAGCAATGGTCCAATTATATTTTCTAGCAATAGCATCAGCAACTTCATCCACAGAGGCCATTGCATACTCTCCAATCAGTTCTATATATTTTGGTTTATAATAAATACCTTTCAAAATGCGAGTAACCTTTTTGTCTTTTACAAGACGATTTAATGTACTACGAACAGTTTCATATCCTACAATTTCAAAGAAATCATTTGCTATAAAAACTTGATTCGATTCAAAATTTTCTATCCTGTTTACTATTTCCTGCTTATCGTTCATCTATCGCACCTCCTTTGCACCGAATATGATGCTATTTTGGGTGCGAGAGTCATTTTATCAAGAGGGAACAGACCTCTTACAATTTCTTATGTAACATCTCTATCTATTTTATCCCATTTCTTATTTCAGTAATCGCTTGATTATAAAAATCAGGATAGTCAGCCGTATTTATTTCTTTTATATTGTAAAATGAAATAAGAATAGGACGATTCGATCAGGACAGTCAAATCGATTTCTAACAATGTTTTAGAAGTAGAGGCGCACTATTCTAGTTTCAATCTACTATAATAGAAATTACTTTGACTTTCCTGACTGATTTGTTTAGTTCTTATTTCATTCAGATATGCTATGCATTAACCAATAGCGGATACCTACGGAGAACTTGCCACTCAGATGTAGAACCTGCCCATCATACAAAAAAACAGACTTCATCCCACAAAGAGATAAAATCTGTTACTATTTTCTACACGATATTTCCTAATTTTTAATCCAGCAGTTGGTCTACTTGGCTGATGACTCGCTCGGTAAAGGGCTTGTTGCCAAAAAACTCCAACCACGGCTTGCGAACCTCGTCTTTGCTGGTTTCTCTGTATTTTTTAGGTCTTATTTATGATGCTCTTTCAATAGTTCTTCAAACTCAGCCACAGTCATGCCTAATTGCTCACTCGCAACCTCAGGTGTTAGAAGACCTTGACGAACTAGATTTGCTAAACTTACTTTTAATCCCTGTTCGATGCCTTCAGCTCGTCCACGTTCAATTCCCTGTTCAATGCCCTCAGCTCGCCCACGTTCAAGACCGCGCTCCAGTCCTTGTTCAATCCCTTCCGCCCTAGCAGTTTCTAAGGCATAGTCCTGTGCTAACATGGCTTGTTCTTCTCGCCTGCGTTGTTCACTAAACATCTTTCTGTCCTCCTCGGACCAGCTCTTGTAGTCCAGCAGTTGGTCTGCTTGACTGATGGCTCGCTCGGGATGCTGGGTAAAGGGTTTGTTCCCAAAAAACTCTAACCACGGCTTGCGAACCTTGTCTTTGCTGGTTTCTCTGTATTTTTTTAATTCCAAGAATGCCATCTTAACCAGATGGTTTTCTTGTCCGTTATTTGTAATTGTTAAAACCTCACCTGTCGTGTCCTCTCGCATACTAAAGCTATGGAAAGCCAAGTCATCTTGGAAATAATTGCTGTCCACGATTGCGATAGCGTATACTGGTGCGATATGCTTGTAACTCTGGTGGGTATCACCTTCTCTTTGGCGAATTTTTTCAAGATTTTGATTGACCTGACTGCATAGGTAAGCCCACAGGCGATTGATGAAAAAATTCTGATGATGTACCTGAATCTCAATGATAACTTGCGTTCCATTATCCAACTCCGCTAAGACGTCTATACTGGTATAGAAATCCTGCGCCGAGTAAGGCAGGGAAGGTAGTACATGAATATTACTTCCCTCCAAAATGGTCACATTTTTTGCTGGTAAATCCAACATATCGCGAATAAATTGACAAGTGATTTCTGGATTACTAAAAATCTTCTTAGCAACCAAGTCATTAGTTGGGCTGATGCCCGGATGTCTTAGAATCATCCTTCTCCTCCTTCTATTATAGCACATTTTTTAATCTAATTTGCTAGATTTGATGCTTCTATCTATTTATTCGTAAAAGAAAGCTTTTCTTCAGAAGAAAGCTAATCGCTTATTTGAAATTTTTCCCCTCTGTTGGATAGTCCCGTCTATCTATGTTATAATGAAAGAAGGATTTAAAATCAGAAAAGGAGTATTTATGCTTAAATTAGGTATCATTGGCACTGGCGATATCAGCCACCACTTCATAGAAGCAGCCCATGCTAGTGGGAAATACCAGCTGGTCGCAGTCTATTCTAGGAAACTTGAAACCGCAGCAACCTTTGCTTCTCGCTATCAGGATATCCAACTATTTGATCAATTAGAAGACTTCTTCAAGAGCTCCTTCGATGTAGTCTATATTGCCAGTCCAAACTCCTTGCATTTTGCTCAGGCAAAGGCTGCCTTGTCTGCAGGTAAACATGTCATTCTTGAAAAGCCAGCTGTCACTCAGCCACAAGACTGGCCGGATTTGGTTCAAACAGCTGAAAAAAATCACTGTTTTATCTTTGAAGCAGCTCGTAATTACCATGAAAAAGCTTTCACTATCATCAAAAACTTTTTAGCAGACAAACAAATTTTGGGGGCAGATTTCAACTATGCCAAATATTCTTCCAAAATGCCTAACTTGTTGGCTGGGCATACGCCCAATGTCTTTTCAGAGCGTTTTGCTGGTGGAGCACTTATGGATTTGGGGATTTATCCTCTCTACGCTGCCGTTCGTCTCTTTGGAAAGGCTGAGGACGCAACCTACATGGCTCAACAGCTTGACAATAGCATGGACCTAAATGGAGACGGTATCCTCTTCTACCCTGACTTTCAAGTTCATATCAAGGCTGGGAAAAACATCACTTCCAATCTTCCTTGCGAAATTTACACAACAAATGGAACCTTGACCCTCAACACGATTGAGCATATTCGCTCAGCTATTTTTACCGACCACCAAGGCAATCAAGTCCAGCTCCCTATTCAACAGGCTCCTCATACGATGACTGAGGAAGTCACTGCATTTGCACACATGATTCAGCAACCAGACCAGACACTCTACCAGACTTGGCTGGATGATGCAGGCTCTGTTCATGAGCTACTATATACCATGCGCCAGACTGCTGGCATTAGATTTGAGGCAGAAAAATGAAAAGCAAACTACCTACTGAATGGCAAGAACTAAGTGACCAACTCGGTTTCCAAGAATTTACCCCCATTCAAACTCAACTATTTGAGCCCATTCTTGCAGGAGAAAATCTTCTAGGAGTGAGCCCGACAGGAACCGGTAAGACCCTAGCTTACCTCCTACCAAGTCTTCTCAGACTACAAAAGAAAAAAGCGCAGCAACTCTTGATTCTAGCACCAAATACAGAGCTTGCTGGACAGATTTTTGATGTATGTAAAACGTGGGCTGAGACTATCGGCTTGACTCCCCAACTCTTCTTATCAGGTTCGAGCCAGAAACGCCAGATTGAACGCCTAAAAAAAGGACCAGAAATTCTGATTGGAACTCCTGGACGTATCTTTGAACTCATTAAATTGAAAAAAATCAAGATGATGAATGTGGAAACCATCATCCTGGATGAATTCGACCAATTGCTAGATGATTCTCAGATTCACTTTGTTGAGAAAATCACTCACTACGCACCGCGTGACCACCAACTCGTCTATATGAGTGCGACGACTAAGTTTGACCAAGAAAAGATTGCGCCAAACACACGTACCATTGATCTCTCTGACCAAAAACTGGATAACATCCAACATTTCTATATGCAGGTAGACCAACGTCACCGAGTGGATATGCTACGAAAACTAGCTCATGTGGAGGATTTCCGCGGTCTGGTCTTCTTTAACAGCCTATCAGACCTTGGAAGTGCAGAGGAAAAATTACAGTATCGGGATATCTTGGCTGTTTCTCTCGCTAGTGATGTTAATGTCAAATTTAGAAAAGTCATCTTAGAAAAGTTTAAAGACAAGCAACTAACCCTGCTTCTAGCAACAGACCTTCTGGCACGTGGAATTGATATCGATAGCCTAGAATGTGTCGTAAACTTTGATATTCCTAGAGATATTGAAACCTACACTCACCGTGCTGGCCGTACTGGCCGTATGGGCAAGGAAGGTTATGTTATCACTCTCGTCACTCATCCAGAAGAACTTAAAAAACTTAAGAAATTTGCGAGCGTACGTGAAATTTTCTTGAAAAATCAAGAACTCTATATTAAATAAAGCCCCATCGCTCTATACACATCCAGTGTATGGAGCTTTTTATAAGCAATTCAATTTTATACTCTTCGAAAATCTCTTCAAACCGCGTCAGCTTCGCCTTGTCGTATGTATGGTTACTGACTTCGTCAGTCTTATCTGCAACCTCAAGACAGTGTTTTGAGCTGACTTCGTCAGTTCTATCTGCAACCTCAAGACAGTGTTTTAAGCTGACTTCATCAGTTCTATCTACAACCTCAAGACCATGTTTTGAGCTGACTTCGTCAGTCTTATCTATAACCTCAAGACAGTGTTTTGAGCTGACTTCGTCAGTTCTATCTACAACCTCAAAAC
>NZ_VMMV01000056.1:0-2512 GCF_013277375.1 Streptococcus sp. 3613 | reverse complement strand
GAACAAGTGTGGAAAGAGATTCGTAAACGTGGATTTAAGAATAAAGCCTTTCGAACTTTGGAAGATGTCATGAATCAACTTCAAGATGTTATACAAGGACTGGAGAAGGAGGTGATAAAGTCCATCGTTAATCGGAGATGGACTAGAATGCTTTTTTGGCATAAATGAACAATTTTATTTTTCAGAATATATCAAATATAACAAATAACTCTTAAAATTCAGAAAATTCTATTGACAGGACTTGAAAAAGAGTCTATAATGAATAAAAAACAAAGGAGAATACTATGAAAACAAGAAAAGTATTGGCTCTTGCGGGAGTAACCTTATTAGCAGCTGGTGTTTTAGCTGCTTGTTCTGGGGGTTCAGGTGCTCAAGGTGAAAAAACCTTTGCATTTACTTACGAGACACATCCAGATAATCTCAACTATTTGACAACTGGTAAGGCAGCAACTTCTGAGATTACTAGTAATGTGATTGATGGATTGCTTGAAAATGATAAATACGGGAACCTTGTTCCTTCATTGGCAGAAGACTGGTCAGTTTCTAAGGATGGCTTGACTTATACTTATAAGATTCGTCAGGATGCCAAGTGGTATACATCTGAGGGAGAAGAGTATGCTCCTGTTAAGGCTCAGGACTTTGTAACAGGACTTAAATATGCAACAGATAAGAAAGCAGAAGCCCTTTACTTGGTACAGGATTCAATCAAAGGTCTGGATGCCTATGCCAAAGGTGAAATCACAGACTTCACTCAAGTCGGGATTAAAGCCCTTGACGACCAAACAATCCAATACACCTTGAACAAACCTGAAAGTTTTTGGAATTCCAAAACAACAATGGGTGTGCTTGCGCCAGTTAATGAAGAGTTTTTGAATTCAAAAGGGGATGATTTTGCCAAAGCTACGGATCCAAGTAGTCTCTTGTATAACGGTCCTTATTTGTTGAAATCCATTGTGACCAAATCTTCCGTTGAATTTGCGAAAAATCCGAACTATTGGGATAAGGACAATGTGCATATTGACAAAGTTAAATTGTCATTCTGGGATGGGCAAGATACCAGCAAACCAGCAGAAAACTTTAAAGATGGTAGCCTTACAGCAGCTCGTCTCTATCCAACAAGTGCAAGTTTCGCAGAGCTTGAGAAGAGTATGAAAGACAATATCGTCTATACTCAACAAGACTCTACGACTTATCTAGTAGGGACAAATATTGACCGTCAATCTTATAAATACACATCTAAGACTAGCGAAGAACAAAAGACATCTACTAAAAAGGCTCTCTTAAATAAGGATTTCCGTCAGGCTATTGCCTTTGGATTTGACCGTACAGCCTATGCCGCTCAGTTGAATGGAGAAACTGGAGCAAGCAAAATCTTGCGTAATCTCTTTGTGCCACCAACATTTGTTCAAGCAGATGGGAAAAACTTTGGCGATATGGTCAAAGAAAAATTAGTAACCTATGGGGATGAATGGAAGGATGTTAATCTGGCCGATTCACAAGATGGTCTCTACAATCCAGAAAAAGCCAAGGCTGAATTTGCCAAGGCTAAGTCCGCTTTACAAGCAGAAGGTGTGACTTTCCCAATTCACCTAGATATGCCTGTTGACCAGACAGCAACTACAAAAGTTCAACGTGTCCAATCTATGAAACAATCCTTGGAAGCAACTTTAGGAACTGATAATGTCGTTATTGATATCCAACAATTGCAAAAAGATGAATTGCTTAATGTAACTTTATTTGCTGAAAATGCTGCTGGCGAAGACTGGGATTTATCAGATAATGTCGGTTGGGGTCCTGATTTTGCCGATCCATCAACCTACCTTGATATTATCAAACCTTCTGTAGGAGAAAGTACTAAAACATATTTAGGATTTGACTCAGGGGAAGATAATGTAGCTGCTAAAAAAGTAGGTCTATATGACTACGAAAAATTGGTTACTGAAGCTGGTGATGAGGCTACAGATGTTGCTAAACGCTATGATAAATACGCTTCAGCCCAAGCTTGGCTGACAGATAGTGCTTTGATTATTCCAACTACATCTCGTACAGGGCGTCCAATCTTGTCTAAGATGGTACCATTTACAATACCATTTGCATTGTCAGGAAATAAAGGTACAAGTGAGCCAGTCTTATATAAATACCTTGAAATTCAAGACAAGGCAGTCACTGTAGATGAATACCAAAAAGCTCAGGAAAAATGGATGAAAGAAAAAGAAGAGTCTAATAAAAAGGCTCAAGAAGAACTTGCCAAACATGTCAAATAAAACAAAAAGAGACTGAGTCAAAAGTCCTAAAAATCAGAAAAACGCATAGTATCAGGTGTTGATGTACTGCACCCCAAAAGTTAGACAGAAAAAATCTAACTTTTGGGGTGTTTTTATTATGAAATTAACTTATGATGATAAAGTTCAGATCTATGAACTTAGAAAACAAGGATATAGCTTAGAGAAGCTTTCAAATAAATTTGGGATAAACAATTCTAAGATTAGGTACATGATTAAATTGATTGATC
>NZ_VMMV01000055.1:35485-86731 GCF_013277375.1 Streptococcus sp. 3613 | reverse complement strand
TGTAAATTGTTGAAACTAGGTTGTCATACAATGTGTACCACTTGGGCTTTGGCAGTAGCTAACTGCACTAAATATAATATAAGGAGGGTTTTATGGGGAAAGGCCATTGGAATCGGAAAAGAGTTTATAGCATTCGTAAGTTTGCTGTGGGAGCTTGCTCAGTAATGATTGGGACTTGTGCAGTTCTATTAGGAGGAAATATAGCTGGAGAATCTGTAGTTTATGCGGATGAAACACTTATTACTCATACTGCTGAGAAACCTAAAGAGGAAAAAACGATAGTAGAAGAAAAGGCTGATAAAGCTTTGGAAACTAAAAATGTAGTTGAAAGGACAGAACAAAGTGAATCTAGTTCAACTGAGGCTATTGCATCTGAGAAGAAAGAAGATGAAGCCGTAACTCCAAAAGAGGAAAAAGTGTCTGCTAAACCGGAAGAAAAAGCTCCAAGGATAGAATCACAAGCTTCAAGTCAAGAAAAACCGCTTAGGGAAGATGCTAAAGCTGTAACAAATGAAGAAGTGAATCAAATGATTGAAGACAGGAAAGTGGATTTTAATCAAAATTGGCACTTTAAACTCAATGCAAATTCTAAGGAAGTCATTAAACCGGATGCAGATGTATCTACGTGGAAAAAATTGGATTTACCGTATGACTGGAGTATTTTTAACGATTTCGATCATGAATCTCCTGCACAAAATGAAGGTGGACAGCTTAACGGTGGGGAAGCTTGGTATCGCAAGACTTTCAAACTAGATGAAAAAGACCTCAAGAAAAATGTTCGCCTTACTTTTGATGGCGTCTACATGGATTCTCAAGTTTATGTCAATGGTCAGTTAGTGGGGCATTATCCAAATGGTTATAACCAATTTTCATATGATATCACTAACTATTTGAACAAAGATGGTCGTGAGAATGTGATTGCTGTCCATGCAGTCAACAAACAGCCAAGTAGCCGTTGGTATTCAGGAAGTGGTATCTATCGTGATGTGACTTTACAAGTGACAGATAAGGTGCATGTTGAGAAAAATGGGACAACTATTTTAACACCAAAACTTGAAGAACAACAACATGGCAAGGTTGAAACTCATGTGACCAGCAAAATCGTCAATACGGACGACAAAGACCATGAACTTGTAGCAGAATATCAAATCGTTGAACGTGGTGGTCAGGCTGTGACAGGTCTAGTACGTACAGAGAGTCGTACCTTAAAAGCACATGAATCAACAAGCCTAGATGCGATTTTAGAAGTTGAAAGACCAAAACTCTGGACCGTTTTAAATGACAAACCTGCCTTGTACGAATTGATTACGCGTGTCTACCGTGACGGTCAATTGGTTGATGCTAAGAAGGATTTGTTTGGTTACCGTTACTATCACTGGACTCCAAATGAAGGTTTCTCTTTGAATGGTGAACGTATTAAATTCCATGGAGTATCCTTGCACCACGACCATGGGGCGCTTGGAGCAGAAGAAAACTATAAAGCAGAATACCGTCGTCTCAAACAAATGAAGGAGATGGGAGTTAACTCCATCCGTACAACCCACAACCCTGCTAGTGAGCAAACCTTGCAAATCGCAGCAGAACTAGGTTTACTCGTTCAGGAAGAGGCCTTTGATACTTGGTATGGTGGCAAGAAACCTTATGACTATGGACGTTTCTTTGAAAAAGATGCCACTCACCCAGAAGCTCGAAAAGGTGAAAAATGGTCTGATTTTGACCTACGTACCATGGTCGAAAGAGGCAAAAACAACCCTGCTATCTTCATGTGGTCAATTGGTAATGAAATAGGTGAAGCTAATGGTGATGCCCACTCTTTAGCAACTGTTAAACGTTTGGTCAAGGTTATCAAGGATGTTGATAAGACTCGCTATGTTACCATGGGAGCAGATAAATTCCGTTTCGGTAATGGTAGCGGAGGGCATGAGAAAATTGCTGATGAACTCGATGCTGTTGGATTTAACTATTCTGAAGATAATTACAAAGCCCTTAGAGCTAAGCATCCAAAATGGTTGATTTATGGATCAGAAACATCTTCAGCTACCCGTACACGTGGAAGTTACTATCGCCCTGAACGTGAATTGAAACATAGCAATGGACCTGAGCGTCATTATGAACAGTCTGACTATGGGAATGATCGTGTGGGTTGGGGGAAAACAGCAACCGCTTCATGGACTTTTGACCGTGACAACGCTGGCTATGCTGGACAGTTTATCTGGACAGGTACGGACTATATTGGTGAACCTACACCATGGCACAACCAAAATCAAACTCCTGTTAAGAGCTCTTACTTTGGTATCGTAGATACAGCCGGCATTCCAAAACATGACTTCTATCTCTACCAAAGCCAATGGGTTTCTGTTAAGAAGAAACCGATGGTACACCTTCTTCCTCACTGGAACTGGGAAAACAAAGAATTAGCATCCAAAGTAGCTGACTCAGAAGGTAAGATTCCAGTTCGTGCTTATTCGAATGCTTCTAGTGTAGAATTGTTCTTGAATGGAAAATCTCTTGGTCTTAAGACCTTCAACAAAAAACAAACCAGCGATGGTCGTACCTACCAAGAAGGTGCGAATGCTAAGGAACTCTATCTTGAGTGGAAGGTTACTTACCAACCAGGTACCTTGGAAGCTGTAGCTCGCGATGAAGCTGGAAAAGAAATTGCACGTGACAAGATTACCACTGCAGGGCAACCAGCAGGAGTTCGCCTCGTCAAGGAAGAACACGCCATCGCCGCAGATGGAAAAGACTTGACTTACATCTACTACGAAATCGTAGACAGTGAAGGAAATGTTGTACCAACTGCCAATAATTTGGTTCGTTTCCAATTGCATGGACAAGGTCAACTAGTCGGTGTCGATAATGGGGAACAAGCCAGCCGAGAACGCTATAAGGCGCAAGCAGATGGTTCATGGATCCGTAGAGCCTTTAACGGTAAAGGGGTTGCCATCGTTAAATCAACTGAACAAGCAGGTAAATTCACTCTGACTGCCCACTCAGATCTCTTGAAATCGGACCAAGTTACCGTCTTTACTGGTAAGAAAGAAGGACAAGAGAAGACTGTTTTGGGGACAGAAGTAGCAAGAGTTCGTACATTAATTGGTAAAGAACCAAAAATGCCGAAAACAGTAGGTTTTGTATACAGCGACGGTAGTCGTGAAAAACTTCCAGTAACTTGGTCTCAAGTCGATGTTAGTCAAGCAGGAGTTGTGACTGTTAAAGGTACAGCAAATGGACGTGAGGTAGAGGCTCATGTCGAGGTTCTAGCAATTGCGAAAGAATTACCAACAGTTAAACGTATTGCTCCAAATACTAACTTGAATTCTGTAGACAAATCTGTTTCCTATGTTTTGACTGATGGAAGTGTACAAGAGTATGAAGTGGACAAGTGGGAGATTGCCGAAGAAGATAAAGCTAAGTTAGCAATTCCAGGTTCTCGTATTCAAGCGACCGGTTATTTAGAAGGTCAACCAATTCATGCAACCCTTGTGGTAGAAGAAGGAAATGCTGCAGCACCTGTAGTGCCAACTGTTACTGTTGGAGGTGAGGCAGTAACAGGTCTTACTAGTCGACAACCAATGCAATATCGTACTCTATCTTATGGTGCCCAACTGCCAGAAGTCACAGCAAGTGCTGAAAATGCTGATGTGACAGTTCTTCAAGCAAGCGCAGCAAACGGCATGCGTGCGAGCATCTTTATTCAGCCTAAAGATGGTGGCCCTCTTCAAACCTATGCAATTCAATTCCTTGAAGAAGCACCAAAAATTGCTCACTTGAGCTTGCAAGTGGAAAAAGCTGACAGTCTCAAAGAAGACCAAACTGTCAAATTGTCGGTTCGAGCTCACTATCAAGATGGAACGCAAGCTGTATTACCAGCTGATAAAGTAACCTTTTCTACAAGTGGTGAAGGGGAAGTCGCAATTCGTAAAGGAATGCTTGAGTTACATAAGCCAGGAGCAGTCACTCTCAAAGCGGAATATGAGGGAGCTAAAGGCCAAGTTGATCTCACTATCCAGGCCAATACTGAGAAGAAGATTGCGCAATCTATCCGTCCAGTAAATGTAGTGACAGATTTACACCAAGAACCTACTCTTCCGTCAACAGTAACGGTTGAGTATGACAAAGGTTTCCCTAAAGCTCACAAAGTCACTTGGCAAGCTATTCCGAAAGAAAAACTAGACTCCTATCAAACCTTTGAAGTACTAGGTAAAGTTGAAGGAATTGACCTTGAAGCGCGTGCAAGAGTCTCTGTAGAAGGTATCGTTTCAGTTGAAGAAGTCAGTGTGACAACTCCAATCGCAGAAGCACCACAATTACCAGAAAGCGTTCGGACATATGATTCAAATGGTCACGTTTCATCAGCTAAGGTTGCATGGGATGCGATTCGTCCAGAGCAATACGCTAAGGAAGGTGTCTTTACAGTTAATGGTCGCTTAGAAGGTACGCGATTAACAACTAAACTTCATGTTCGCGTATCTGCTCAAACTGAGCAAGGTGCAAACATTTCTGACCAATGGACCGGTTCAGAATTGCCACTTGCCTTTGCTTCAGATTCAAATCCAAGCGACCCAGTTTCAAATGTTAATGACAAGCTCATTTCCTACAATAACCAACCAGCCAATCGTTGGACAAACTGGAATCGTAGTAATCCAGAAGCTTCAGTCGGTGTTCTGTTTGGAGATTCAGGTATCTTGAGCAAACGCTCCGTTGATAATCTAAGTGTCGGATTCCACGAAGACCATGGAGTTGGTGCACCGAAGTCTTATGTGATTGAGTATTATGTTGGTAAGACTGTCCCAACAGCTCCTAAAAACCCTAGTTTTGTTGGTAATGAGGACCATGTCTTTAATGATTCTGCCAACTGGAAACCAGTTACTAATCTAAAAGCCCCTGCTCAACTCAAGGCTGGAGAAATGAACCACTTTAGCTTTGATAAAGTTGAAACCTATGCTATTCGTATTCGCATGGTTAAAGCAGATAACAAGCGTGGAACGTCTATCACAGAGGTACAAATCTTTGCGAAACAAGTTGCGGCAGCCAAACAAGGACAAACAAGAATCCAAGTTGACGGCAAAGACTTAGCAAACTTCAACCCTGATTTGACAGACTACTACCTTGAGTCTGTAGATGGAAAAGTTCCGGCAGTCACAGCAAGTGTTAGCAACAATGGTCTCGCTACCGTCGTTCCAAGCGTTCGTGAAGGTGAGCCAGTTCGTGTCATCGTGAAAGCTGAAAATGGCGACATCTTAGGAGAATACCGTCTGCACTTCACTAAGGATAAGAACTTACTTTCTCATAAACCAGTTGCTGCGGTTAAACAAGCTCGCTTGGTACAAGTAGGTCAAGCACTTGAATTGCCGACTAAGGTTCCAGTTTACTTCACAGGTAAAGACGGCTACGAAACAAAAGACTTGTCAGTTGAATGGGAAGAAGTTCCAGCAGAAAATCTGACAAAAGCAGGTCAATTTACCGTTCGAGGCCATGTTCTTGGTAGTGATCTTGTTGCTGAGTTCACTGTACGAGTGACAGACAAGCTAGGCGAAGCTCTTTCAGATAACCCAGAGTATGATGAAAACAGTAACCAGGCCTTTGCTTCAGCCACTAACGATATTGATAGAAACTCCCATGACCGTGTGGATTATCTCAATGACGGAGATCATTCAGAAAATCGTCGTTGGACAAACTGGTCTGCAAGACCGTCTACCAATCCAGAAGTATCAGCAGGCGTAATCTTCCGTGAAAATGGTAAGATTGTAGAACGGACTGTTGCACAAGGAAAAGTTCAGTTCTTTGTAGATAGTGGTACAGATGCACCATCTAAACTTGTTTTGGAACGTTATGTCGGCCCAGACTTTGAAGTGCCTATCTACTATTCAAACTACCAAGCCTACGAATCTGGACATCCATTTAACAATCCAGAAAATTGGGAAGCTGTGCCTTATCGTGCGGATAAAGACATTGCAGCTGGTGATGAAATCAACGTAACATTTAAAGCTATCAAAGCCAAAGCTATGAGATGGCGTATGGAGCGTAAAGCAGATAAGAGCGGTGTTGCGATGATTGAGCTGACCTTCCTTGCACCAAGCGAATTGCCTCAAGAAAGCACTCAATCGAAGATTCTTGTAGATGGAAAAGAACTTGCTGATTTCGCTGAAGATCGTCAAGACTACCAAATCACCTATAAAGGTCAACGGCCAAAAGTCTCAGTTGAAGAAAACAATCAAGTAGCTTCGACTGTGGTAGATAGTGGAGAAGATAGTCTTCCAGTACTTGTTCGCCTCGTTTCAGAAAGTGGAAAACAAGTCAAGGAATACCGTATCCAGTTGACTAAGGAAAAACCAGTTTCTGAGAAGACAGTTGCTGCTGTACAAGAAGATTTTCCAAAACTCGAATTTGTTGAAAAAGATTTGGCCTACAAGACAGTTGAGAAAAAAGATTCAACACTGTATCTAGGTGAAACTCGTGTAGAACAAGAAGGAAAAACTGGTAAAGAACGTATCTTTACAGCGATTAATCCTGATGGAAGTAAGGAAGAAAAACTCCGTGAAGTGGTAGAAGCTCCGACAGACCGCATCATCTTGGTTGGAACCAAACCAGTAGCTCAAGAAGCTAAAAAACCACAAGTGTCAGAAAAAGCAGATACAAAACCAATTGATTCAAGTGAAGCTAGTCAAACTAATAAAGCCCAGTTACCAAATACAGGTAGTGCGGCAAGCCAAGCAGCAGTAGCAGCAGGTTTAGCTCTTCTAGGTTTGAGTGCAGGATTAGTAGTTACTAAAGGTAAAAAAGAAGACTAGAAATTTTGATACCTTCTTTATCATTAAAGACCAAAGAAAAACTCTTGTCCTAAATAGAAGATAAAGAGCCTGAGACAAAATAGTTCTCAACCACAAAAAAGCTAGATATTTCCAATTGCGGAACTCTAGCTTTTTAATTTTGAGTCGTTCTCTTATTGTATAGTAGATTGAAACTAGAATAGTACACTTCTACTTCTAAAACATTGTTAGAAATCAATTTGACTGTCCTTATCGATTTGTCCTGTTCTTATTTCATTTCACTATGTTTTAGGAGGTTATTGGCCATAAGTACCAATCCCATGTCAATTCTCACTTGACGCATCCCTCTCAGATTACATCTCTTGTAACCCAAACAAGCCTTTATCTGCCCAAAGACAGGTTCCACATCAATCTTGCGTTGAGCGAAAATCTGTCTACCTTGGGGAGATAAAAGCGCCTGACATTCTTTAACTTTCAAGTTTTGATAGCCTTCATTCATATACAGTCCCTTTTGAGGGGCTGATTCAGGTTCGTCGGCGTAGTAAACCTTGATTTCCTGTTGAAAGTCTGTCTGTGTTTTCTGATGTTTGATATGGTGAAAACGATAGCACCAGCCATCAGGATGTGTGTAGCTATCCTCCTTGTTATCATAGTGCCAATTCGCTAAGTTTCTAGCTGACTGTTTATAGCCTCTTTTCTGTTCCTTATCAAACATGGCATATTTAATCAAAAGGGGAGTGATTTCTTCTTGAAAATAGACCTGTATCTGTTCTTGAAGTTTGGCGGAGAATTTCTCTGTCGTTTTCTTCCACACAAAACTATACTTGTTGGCATTGGCTTCAATCTTAGTTCCGTCAATAAACAAACAATCTAAGGTCACTAACTCTTCCATTTTTCAATTTTTCGCCCAGAGAAAATCCCTTGTGAATAGGCAAATAGAAGAGTAGATACAAGCATTTTAGGGTGATAAGACGGGCGATCAAAGGCATGATAGAAGGCGTAGAAGTGATGTTCCTCCAAGGTATTCACCACTTTTTCAATAGTAAAGACGAGATGGTCTTGTGGTAAGAAGGAACTGATTTCTAGTGGTAAAGTTGTTTGATTTGTGTTATAGTGAATATGCATGGGATAGCCTTTCTAAACGGTTTATTGGGCAATTCTATTTTACCAAGACTATCGCAACCATGCAAAAAAGCAACAGCAAATCCGTTGCTTTTTTTGGAGATAAGAGACTATTGTCCCAGACTCTTTTCTTTGTATAAAATTGTATAGTGTTATTGTCTATACTATTTTGTAGAGAAAGCAAAAATCCCTAGAAAATGCTTAGGGATTCGACTATTTCATTAAGAACAATTCAACAATCATTTCTATATACATGATAAGGGTTAATAAGAATCCTGCACGCCAGAAGAATTTGATGAATTTAGGATAGTAAAAGCTGCGTTTTTTCAAAAGGAAGAAAAAGACGAGAATAATGGCTAGGATTGAGAGGGCTAGCCCCAGTCTAGGGAGGAAATTATGGGTAAAGGTTTTAGCTGTAATCAGGTAATATTCAAATACCAAGACCGGAAAAGCCAAATCCGCAAAGTTTCGTCCTAGTTTTTTTAATCTAAAAAGTTTGGTTAGGATAATGCAGACGACTAAGGTCAGTATCAATAATAAAATAGATGCTAATTTCATTAAAATCATACCCATATTGTATCATAAAAAAAAGCTAATGGAAACGAGAAACAGAGGAATTTATAGGAAAGTCAGGCTTTTGAGATTGTGGGTGATTTTTGTTATAATGAAAGTTATAAAATCTTATAATACCTTGAATGATTATTATCGAAAACTCTTTGGAGAAAAGACTTTTAAAGTCCCTATTGATGCGGGATTTGACTGTCCCAATCGTGATGGAACTGTGGCTCATGGAGGCTGTACTTTTTGTACGGTTTCAGGTTCTGGAGATACTATTGTAGCCCCAGATGCGCCTATCCGTGAGCAATTTTATAAGGAAATTGACTTTATGCATCGTAAGTGGCCGGATGTTCAGAAGTATCTGGTTTATTTTCAAAATTTTACCAACACCCATGAAAAGGTGGAAGTTATTCGAGAGCGTTATGAACAGGCTATCAATGAGCCAGGTGTGGTAGGAATCAATATTGGAATGCGCCCAGACTGTTTACCAGACGAAACCATCGAATATTTAGCTGAGTTATCGGAGTGCATGCATGTGACGGTTGAATTGGGCTTGTAGACTACTTATGAAGCAACTTCTGACCTGATTAACCGTGCGTATTCTTATGAATTGTAGGTGGAAACGGTCAAGCGTTTGAGAAAGTATCCCAAGATTGAGATTGTTTCCCATTTGATTAATGGTTTGCCTGGTGAAACCCATGAGATGATGGTTGAAAATGTCCGCCGTTGTGTCACGAATAACGATATTCAAGGGATTAAACTGCATTTGCTCCATCTTATGACAAATACTCGTATGCAAGGAGATTACCATGAGGGACGTTTACAATTGATGAGTCAGGACGAATATGTCAGGGTCATCTGTGACCAACTGGAAATCATTCCCAAACATATCGTCATCCATCGAATCACAGGAGATGCACCTAGGGATATGCTGATTGGGCTTATGTGGAGCCTCAATAAATGGGAAGCTCTCAACAGCATTGAGATGGAGATGCGACGTCGTGGAAGTGTTCAAGGATGCAAGGCTGTAAAACAGGAGTTTGAAAATGAAAAGACCACTTGAGATGGCACATGATTTTTTGGCTGAGGTCGTGACAAAAGAGGATGTCGTAGTGGATGCGACTATGGGAAATGGTCATGACACGCTTTTTCTAGCCAAGCTAGCTAAGCAAGTCTATGCTTTTGATATTCAGGAACAAGCCTTGGAAAAGACCCAAGAGCGTTTGCATCAGGCAGGCCTGACAAATGCCCAGTTGATTTTACAAGGCCATGAGAAACTGGACCAGTTTGTGACAGAAGCCAAGGCAGGGATTTTTAATCTGGGCTATCTGCCGTCAGCTGATAAATCAGTCATTACCCAACCTCAGACGACTATTGAAGCATTAGAAAAGCTGTGTCATTTGCTTGTCAAAGGGGGACGGATTGCTATCATGATCTACTATGGTCATGAGGGAGGCGACCTCGAGAGGGATGCTGTCTTGGATTTTGTTAGCCAGTTGAACCAGCAAGAGTACACAGCTGCCATTTACCGAACTTTAAACCAAGTCAACAACCCGCCATTTTTAGTGATGATTGAAAAATTAGAGAGATATAGACATGGATAAACAATACCTACGTGAAAAGCTGGATGCCATGCGCCAGAATTTTGTTGAATCAACCCACCACGAACGAGCGGTGGGCGTGCTAGATCAAGCGCATATGAGCAAAAAAATGCTTAAAATCAAGAAAAAATTAGTTGCTCTTGAGATGGAACGGTGTCAGAGAAAAATTGAGCACAAAGACTGTTCCAAGATTGACCAAAAAATCAAAGAGCAGAAGGAGATATTTGAATCCTGTTGTAAAAAAGAGTAAGGAGGACGTGTGTGGAATTACTGATTTACCTTATACTATTTTTACTGGTCTTGATTGTCTCAAGTACAACCAATAAGCTCCTGCCCTTTTTACCTCTCCCTTTGGTACAAATTCTTTTGGGAATTGTGATTGGTCTCTTTTTACCCAATACCGACTTTCATCTCAATACGGAGTTGTTTTTGGCACTGGTTATTGGGCCCTTGCTTTTCCGAGAGTCCGAAGAAGCGGACATTACAGCTATTTTAAAACACTGGCGAATCATTGTTTATCTCATATTTCCAGTGATTTTTATCTCGACCCTGAGTTTGGGTGGCTTGGCCCATCTTCTTTGGCTTAGCCTTCCCTTGGTAGCTTGCTTGGCTGTTGGAGCGGCACTTGGGCCTACGGATTTGGTTGCCTTTGCCTCTCTTTCGGAGCGTTTTAGCTTTCCTAAGCGCGTGTCCAATATTCTTAAAGGTGAAGGACTCTTGAATGATGCCTCTGGTTTGGTGGCCTTTCAGGTGGCCTTGACAGCTTGGACAACTGGAGCCTTTTCCCTTGGGCAAGCGAGTAGTTCGCTCATCTTTTCAATCCTAGGCGGTTTTTTAATTGGCTTTTTAACAGCCATGACCAACCGTTTCCTGCATACCTTCTTGCTGAGTGTGAGAGCAACGGATATTGCCAGCGAACTTTTATTAGAATTGAGTTTGCCTCTGGTGACCTTCTTCCTGGCAGAAGAAGTCCATGTTTCAGGGATTATTGCCGTTGTGGTTGCTGGGATTTTAAAGGCAAGCCGTTTTAAGAAAATTACGCTCCTCGAAGCCCAAGTGGATACGGTGACCGAGACAGTTTGGCATACAGTGAATTTTATGCTCAACGGTTCTGTCTTTGTGATTTTAGGAATGGAGTTGGAAATGATAGCAGAGCCTATCTTGACCAATCCAATCTATAATCCCTTGCTCTTGCTGGCATCTCTTGTCACCCTTACCTTTGTCCTCTTTGCTATTCGTTTTGTCATGATTTATGGCTATTATGCCTATAGGACTAGACGTCTCAAGAAAAAGCTAAATAAGTATATGAAGGACATGCTTCTCTTGACCTTCTCAGGTGTTAAGGGAACGGTGTCGATTGCTACAATCCTTCTGATACCAAGTAATCTAGAGCAGGAGTATCCTCTCTTGCTTTTCCTCGTCGCAGGTGTGACACTTGTAAGCTTTTTAACAGGCCTCGTGGTCTTGCCTCAGCTTTCTGACGAACAGGAAGAAAGCAAGGACTATCTCATGCATATCGCCATTTTGAATGAAGTAACGCTAGAGTTGGAAAAAGAGTTGGAAGATACCAGAAATAAACTTCCCCTCTATGCGGCTATTGACAATTACCATGGACGTATTGAAAATCTCATTTTAAGCCAAGAAAACCAGGATGATCAAGAAGATTGGGCTGCTTTGAAACTCTTGATTCTTAGTATTGAAAGTGATGGTTTGGAGCAGGCCTATGAAGAGGGGAACATTAGCAATCGTGCTTACCGAGTTTACCAACGTTATCTGAAAAATATAGAACGAGGCATCAATCGTAAATTTGCGTCACGATTGACCTATTATTTCCTTGTTTCTTTGCGGATTTTACGTTTTCTCCTTCATGAAGTTTTTACTCTCGGAAAGACCTTCCGTAGCTGGAAGGACAAGGAGCAAAGCCGTCTCCGTGCTCTTGATTACGACCAAATAGCAGAGCTCTATCTTGCCAATACAGAGATGATTATTGAAAGTTTGGAAAACCTGAAGGGAGTCTATAGACGCTCTTTGATTAGTTTTATGCAGGAGTCTCGTCTTCGAGAAACAGCTATTATCAGCAGTGGTGCCTTTGTCGAACGGGTTATCAATCGCGTTAAGCCTAACAATATCGATGAAATGCTGAGGGGCTATTATCTGGAGCGCAAGTTGATTTTCGAATACGAAGAAAAACGATTGATTACGACCAAGTATGCCAAGAAGTTACGACAAAATGTCAATAACTTAGAGAACTATTCCTTGAAGGAAGCTGCCAATACCCTGCCGTATGATATGGTGGAATTGGTAAGAAGAAATTAGTTAATACTCTTCGAAAATCTCTTCAAACCACGTCAGCGTCGCCTTGGATTATATATGTGACTGACTTCGTCAGTTTCATCTACAACCTCAAAGCAGGGCTTTGAGCAGCCTGCGGCTAGCTTCCGAGTTTGCTATTTGATTTTCATTGAGTATAAGATTATAAGTGAAGGAGTGTGACATGAAAAAGTGGTGGAAAGAGCTGATAGACAAGCCTCTATTAAAAGCTTTTTTGCATTATTATCAAGCATCAGATAGTGAGTTGACCAGTGTCGCAGTAGCCTACTATTGGTTGATTTCGATTTTTCCCCTGCTTTTGGTGGTGGTCAATATCCTCCCCTATTTTCAGATTCCTGTGGGAGAACTTCTGGGCTTTATGAAAGACGTCCTGCCCCCAAGCCTCTATGAAGGTGTGGAAAAAATAGCCAGAGAAGTCTTGACGCAACCTTCAACAGGTTTATTGAGTTTTTCTGTCTTGTCGGCGCTATGGAGTTTTTCAAAATCTATGAATTTCTTGCAAAAAGCTTTTAACAAGGCTTATGGCGTCGAAAAGAGTCGTGGACTTATTTCCCATCAGATGGTGAGCCTCCTAGTCAGTTTTGGCTTGCAGTTCCTCTTTGCGTTTGCCTTGTTTTTGAGCTTGTTTGGGCAGATGCTTTTGGCTTTACTTGCTCATTATTGGACAAAAGATGGCATTATCTATCAGGCTTTACAAGGGTTGGCAGGTCCTCTGACTTACGCCCTCCTCTTTGCTATCTTGGTTATGCTTTATTATTTTCTTCCCAATCTATCTAACAGGAAAATTAGCTATACCCTACCAGGAAGTGCCTTTGTTCTCTTAGTGATTTTAGGTTTACTAACTCTGTTCTCTAGTTATCTCAATTACTATGTCCATCATTTAGTGGATGTCCGAATTTTAGGTTCCGTTCTTCTTGTTGTTATGATGTTTTGGTTTATCTTGATTGCTAAAATTGTTATCCTAGGCGCGGTTATCAATGCCAGTATGCAGAGTTTGAAAGATCCGGTCTTTAAAAAAGACTAACTATTTATCCATTATAAAAGCGCATAGTATCAAGACTTTATAGAACCTTGATACTATGCGCTTTTGTGCTTTGACAGTTTTTTGTATAGTTTTTGTCCAAGATTTCTAAATCATCTGATTAAATTCCTATTTTCCCCTATCATTGTCCCTGTTTTTTCGAAAATGGAAGGAGTATAATAAATCTATCAATAAAATGATAGGAGGAACTTTATGGGTCATATTTTCTTTTTTCTAAGTGTCTTTTTGGCAGGGATTCTATCCTTCTTTTCTCCTTGTATCTTACCCTTGTTACCAGTCTATGCAGGGGTGTTACTAGATGATAAGGATAGTGCTCAGGCTTCTAGTGGCAAATTTTCCATCTCAGTTACTAGTTTATTACGAACTCTGGCCTTTATAGCAGGAATTTCCTTTATATTTATTTTGTTGGGCTATGGAGCTGGTTTTTTAGGCGACTTGCTTTATGCTTCTTGGTTTCAATATGTGACGGGTGCGGTTATCATTCTCTTAGGCTTGCACCAGATGGAGATTCTACACTTTAAGGGGCTTTATAAGGAAAAGAGGTTACAACTGCAAGGACAGGAGCAAAATGGTAAGGGCTATAGTCAGGCATTTTTATTGGGCTTGACCTTTAGTTTTGCTTGGACGCCATGTGTGGGTCCGGTTCTTGGGTCTGTTTTGGCTCTGGCGGCTTCAGGTGGTTCAGGAGCTTGGCAGGGAGCTGGTCTCATGTTGGTGTATACACTGGGCTTGGCGCTACCATTCTTGCTTCTAGCTCTGACCTCTAGTTATGTTTTGAAACATTTCCGAAAACTTCATCCCTATCTCGGAATCCTCAAAAAAGTGGGTGGTTTTCTCATTATTGTGATGGGACTCTTGGTTCTGTTTGGAAATGCTTCAATTTTAAGTCAATTATTTGAATAAAATGGAAAGGAATATCAATATGAAAAAATGGCAAACATGTGTTCTTGGAGCAGGTTCGCTCCTTTGTTTGACGGCTTGTTCAGGCAAGTCCATGACTAGTGAACACCAAACGAAAGATGAAATGAAGACGGAGCAGACAGCTAGTAAAACAAGCGCAGCTAAAGGGAAAGAGGTGGCTGATTTTGAATTGATGGGAGTAGATGGCAAGACCTACCGCTTGTCTGATTACAAGGGCAAGAAAGTCTATCTCAAATTCTGGGCTTCTTGGTGTTCCATCTGTCTGGCTAGTCTTCCAGATACGGATGAAATCGCTAAAGATGCTGGTGACGATTATGTGGTCTTGACAGTAGTGTCACCAGGACATAAGGGGGAGCAATCTGAAGCGGACTTTAAGAATTGGTATAAGGGATTGGATTATAAAAATTTCCCAGTCCTAGTTGACCCATCAGGCAAACTTTTGGAAACTTATGGCGTTCGCTCTTACCCAACTCAAGCCTTTATAGATGGTGAAGGAAAATTGGTCAAAACGCAACCAGGTTTTATGGAAAAAGATGCGATTTTGCAAACTTTGAAGGAATTAGCCTAGGAGGTGTCCTATGAATGATAAGCTAAAAATCATCTTGTTGATAGGAGTATTTTTCCTAGCCATAACCGGTTTCTATTTTCTATTGATGCGAAATGCAGGGCAGACAGATGCCTCGCAAATTGAGAAAGCGGCAGTCAGCCAAGGAGGAAAAACAGTGAAAAAAACAGAAGTTAGTAAAGATGCAGATTTGCACGAAATTTATCTAGCTGGTGGTTGTTTCTGGGGAGTTGAGGAGTATTTTTCTCGAGTTCCTGGGGTAACAGATTCCGTTTCAGGCTATGCAAATGGTAGAGGAGAAACAACCAAGTACGAATTGATTAACCAAACAGGTCATGCAGAAACCGTCCATGTCACCTATGATGCCAAGCAAATTTCTCTCAAGGAAATCCTGCTTCACTATTTCCGCATTATCAATCCAACCAGCAAAAATAAACAAGGAAATGATGTGGGAACCCAGTACCGTACTGGTGTTTATTACACAGATGACAAGGATTTGGAGGTGATTAACCAAGTCTTTGATGAGGTGGCTAAGAAGTACGATCAGCCTCTAGCAGTTGAAAAGGAGAGTCTGCAGAATTTCGTAGTGGCTGAGGATTACCACCAAGAATACCTCAAGAAAAATCCAAATGGCTACTGCCATATCAATGTCAATCAGGCTGCCTACCCTGTCATCGATGCTAGCAAATATTCCAAACCAAGTGATGAAGAATTGAAAAAGACCCTGTCACCTGAGGAGTATGCAGTCACCCAAAAAAATCAAACAGAACGGGCTTTCTCAAACCGCTACTGGGATAAATTTGAGTCTGGTATCTATGTGGATGTGGTAACTGGCGAACCTCTCTTTTCATCAAAGGACAAGTTTGAGTCTGGTTGCGGATGGCCTAGTTTCACCCAACCAATCAGTCCAGATGTCGCCACATACAAGGAAGATAAGTCCTACAATATGACGCGTATGGAAGTGCGGAGCCGAGTAGGAGATTCTCACCTTGGCCATGTCTTTACGGATGGTCCACAGGACAAGGGAGGCTTACGTTACTGTATCAATAGCCTCTCTATCCGCTTTATTCCCAAAGACCAAATGGAAGAAAAAGGCTACGCTTATTTACTAGATTATGTTGATTAATACTCTTCGAAAATCTCTTCAAACCACGTCAGCGTCGCCTTACCGTATGTAGGGTTACTGACTTCGTCAGTTTTATCTACAACCTCAAAGCTATACTTTGAGCTGACTTCGTCAGTTTTATCTACAACCTCAAAGCTGTACTTTGAGCAACCTGTGGCTAGCTTCCTAGTTTACTTTTTGATTTTCATTGAGTATAAGAAGTCTTTCCTAAGCAGTGAGAGGAGAATTTTGCTATACTGATACTAGTAAGTGGTAAAGGAGAGAAGCATGACCTATACAATCTTAATCGTAGAAGATGAATATCTGGTAAGACAAGGTTTGACTAAACTGGTCAATGTAGCAGCCTACGATATGGAAATCATCGGTCAGGCTGAAAATGGAAGGCAGGCTTGGGAATTAATCCAAAAACAGGTGCCAGATATCATTTTAACCGATATCAACATGCCTCAGCTAAATGGCATCCAGTTGGCCAGTCTGGTTCGGGAAACCTATCCTCAGGTTCATCTAGTTTTTTTGACTGGCTACGATGATTTTGATTATGCCTTGTCTGCTGTCAAACTCGGTGTGGATGACTACCTGCTCAAGCCCTTTTCTCGTCAGGATATTGAGGAAATGTTGGGGAAAATCAAGCAAAAACTAGATAAGGAAGAGAAGGAAGAGCAGTTACAAGATTTATTGGCCGATAAGTTTGAAGGAAACATGGCCCAGAAAATCCAGTCCCATCTGGCTGATAGCCAGTTTAGTTTAAAGTCTTTGGCCAGTGACTTAGGTTTTAGTCCGACTTATCTGAGTTCCTTGATTAAGAAAGAGTTGGGCTTGCCTTTTCAGGATTATCTGGTGAGAGAACGTGTCAAACAAGCCAAGCTTTTGCTTTTAACTACAAATCTGAAGATTTATGAGATAGCTGAAAAGGTTGGTTTTGAAGATATGAACTACTTTACCCAACGTTTTAAACAGATTGCAGGTGTGACACCTCGTCAGTTTAAGAAGGGAGAAGGCCGATGAAGCGTTCTTCTCTCCTAGTCAGAATGGTTATTTCCATCTTTTTGGTCTTTCTTATTCTCCTAGCTCTGGTCGGGACTTTCTACTATCAATCTAGTTCTTCA
This sequence comes from Streptococcus sp. 3613, assembly GCF_013277375.1. NCBI lineage: Bacteria > Bacillati > Bacillota > Bacilli > Lactobacillales > Streptococcaceae > Streptococcus > Streptococcus sp. 3613. The sequence goes on along the minus strand of NZ_VMMV01000055.1, from coordinate 69,586 downwards.
GCCATTGAGACCACCATTGAAGGCAACAGCCAAACGACCATCAGCCAGACTAGCCACTTTATTCAGTCTTATATTAAAAAATTAGAAACCACCTCGACCGGTTTGACCCAGCAGACGGATGTCCTAGCCTATGCTGAGAATCCCAGTCAAGATAAGGTCAAGGGAATCCGAGATCTATTTTTGACCATCTTAAAGGCAGACCAGGACTTGAAAGCAGTGGTTTTGGTGACCAAATCTGGTCAGGTCATTTCTACAGATGACAGTGTTCAGATGAAAACTTCTTCAGATATGATGGCTGAGGATTGGTACCAAAAGGCCATTCATCAGGGAGCCATGCCTATTTTGACTCCAGCTCGTAAATCAGATAGTCAATGGGTCATTTCTGTCACTCAAGAACTTCTTGATGCAAAGGGAGCTAATCTGGGCGTGCTTCGTTTGGATATTTCTTATGAAACTCTGGAAGCCTATCTTAACCAACTTCAGTTGGGGCAGCAGGGCTTTGCCTTTATCATCAATGAAAATCATGAATTTGTCTACCATCCTCAACACACAGTTTATAGTTCGTCTAGCGAAATGGAGGCCATGAAATCCTACATCGAGACGGGTCAGGGCTATACGCTAGATCACCAATCCTACGTCAGTCAAGAAAAGATTGCAGGAACTGATTGGACGGTGCTTGGCGTGTCTTCGCTGGAGAAGTTAGACCAGGTTCGGAGTCAACTCATGTGGACCTTGCTTGGGGCAAGTGTCACATCTCTTCTTGTCTGTCTCTTCTTGGTTTGGTTAAGTCTCAAACGCTGGATTGCTCCTTTAAGGGACTTGAGAGAAACCATGTTGGAAATTGCTTCTGGTGCTCAAAATCTTCGTGCCAAGGAAGTTGGTGCCTATGAACTGAGAGAAGTAACTCGCCAATTTAATGCCATGTTGGATCAGATTGATCAGTTGATGGTAGCTATTCGTAGCCAGGAAGAAACGACCCGTCAGTACCAACTTCAAGCCCTATCAAGCCAGATTAACCCTCATTTCCTCTATAATACCTTGGATACCATCATCTGGATGGCTGAATTTCAGGATAGTCAGCGAGTGGTTCAGGTGACCAAGTCCTTGGCGACCTATTTCCGATTGGCACTCAATCAAGGTAAGGACTTGATTTGCCTGTCTGATGAAATCAATCATGTCCGCCAGTATCTCTTTATCCAGAAACAACGCTATGGAGATAAGCTGGAATACGAGATTGCTGAAAATCCTGCCTTTGATAACCTAGTCTTGCCCAAGTTGGTTTTGCAACCTCTGGTGGAAAATGCTCTTTACCATGGCATCAAGGAGAAGGAAGGTCAGGGACATATTAGAGTTTCTGTCCAGAAACAGGATACAGGCTTGGTCATCCGCATTGAGGATGATGGAGTTGGCTTCCAAGATGCTGGTGATAGTAGTCAAAGTCAACTCAAACGTGGGGGAGTTGGTCTTCAAAATGTCGATCAGCGTCTCAAACTTCATTTTGGAGAACATTACCAGATGAAGATTGATTCTGCACCCGACAAAGGAACGACGATTGAAATATACATAAATAGAATAGAAACTAGTTAACTCCCAGTCAATTCTGGGAGTTTTATGCGTAATTGGGCAAGCTTTCCAGGTCGTCTATCTTGCTAAAAACAAGAAAAAACGGTATGATAGATAGTGACAAAAGAGGTAGCAGAGATGAACGAGACACAGATTCAAAGAGAAACACGTCAGATAGTGAAAGATGTTTTAGAAAAGGCCAATTTGAAGCAAGGATCTATCTTTGTTTTGGGTCTTTCCTCTAGTGAAGTGATAGGTGGTCAGATTGGCAAGGAATCCAGCCAAGAAATTGGCGAAATCATTGTGAAGACCATCCTAGATCTCCTAGAAGAAAAAAGAATTCATCTAGCTGTTCAAGGCTGTGAGCATGTCAATCGGGTTCTCGTCGTTGAACGTCAGGTGGCAGAGCAGTTTGGTCTGGAAATCGTCAGTGTCCTTCCTACTCTCCATGCAGGAGGTTCAGGTCAATTGGCAGCCTTTAAGTTTATGCAAGATCCAGTTGAGGTTGAATTTATCAAGGCTCATGCTGGATTGGATATCGGAGATACTGCAATTGGTATGCATGTCAAGCATGTTCAGGTTCCGATTCGCCCTCTTTTGAGAGAGATTGGTCATGCCCATGTAACGGCGCTGGCTAGTCGTCCAAAATTAATCGGAGGTGCGCGTGCGCACTATCCGCAAGATTCTATCAGAAAGTCGTGAGAATAAATAAAGGAGATGAAAGTGTTTAAAAAAGACCGTTTTTCAATTCGTAAGATTAAGGGAGTTGTAGGTTCTGTATTTCTTGGAAGCCTTTTGATGGCTTCTTCTGTAGTGGACGCAGCCACCTATCACTATGTAGATAAAGAGGTTATTTCACAAGAAGCTAAAGATTTAATCCAGACAGGAAAGCCTGATGGAAATGAACTTGTTTATGGTTTGGTGTATCAAAAAAATCAGCTGCCACAAACAGGGACAGAAGCATCTGTTTTGACAGCTTTTGGTTTGCTGACTGTTGGGAGCTTGCTTTTAATCTACAAGAGAAAGAAAATTGCCAGCGTCTTTCTAGTTGGAGCTATGGGATTGGTAGTCCTTCCTAGTGCAGGAGCTGTAGATCCAGTTGCTACTCTAGCACCGGCTAGTCGAGAGGGTGTTGTTGAAATGGATGGTTATCGTTATGTTGGTTATCTATCAGGTGACATCCTCAAAACGCTTGGCTTGGACACTGTTTTAGAAGAAGACTCAGCTAAACCTGAAGAGGTAACTGTGGTCGAAGTTGAGAATCCCCAAGTAACAACAAATCAGGAGCAAGCTAAGCCAGAAAACCGAGCAGTAGAGACAGAGGAAGCTCCTAAAACAGAAGAAAATCCAAAGGAAGAACCAAAATCGGAGGTAAAACCTACTGACGAAACCCTTCCTAAAGTAGAAGAGGGGAAAGAAGATTCAGCAGAACCAGCACCAGTCAAATCGGAAAGTCAACCATCAGACAAACCAGCTGAGGAATCAAAAGTTGCAACTCCAGTAGAACAACCAAAAGTCCCAGAACAACCCGTGCAACCTACACAACCGGAGCAGCCAAGGATACCAAAAGAATCATCACAACCAGAAGATCCTAAAGAGGATAAGGTATCGGAAGAGACACCGAAACAAGAAGATGCACAGCCAGAAGTAGTAGAAACAAGAGATGAGGCTTCTAATCAACCTGTTGAAGAACTAAAAGTGGAAACGCCTGCTGTAGAAAAACAAACGGAACCAGCTGAGGAACCAAAAGTTGAACAAGCAGGTGAACCAGTCGCGCCAAGTGAAGGCGAAAAGGCACCAGTCTCTCCAGAAAAGCAACCAGAAGCTTCTAAAGAAGAGAAGACTGCGGAAGAAATACCGAAACAAGAAGAACAACCAGTAGAAGCTCAAGTTGAACCAGAAAGTCAACCAACAGAAACTTCACCAGCTGCTCAACCAGCAGAACATCAGGACGAAGAAACAAAAGTAGAACAGCCAGCAGTAGAACATAAAACAACTCCTGAAGAAGGTGTGTTAAATGTAATAGAAGTTAAGTCTGAAGTTATAGTAACTAAAGAGCCTGTGCCTTTTAAGACAGTTGAGCAAGATGATGAGAACCTCGCTAAGGGAAAAACAAGGGTTATTCGAGAAGGTGTTGCTGGCGAACGCACTATTTTAACTGAAGTCACTACTACTGATGGTAGACAGTCCAGTAAAGTACTAGAGGATACAATAACAACCAATCCAGTAGATGAAATAAAGGGTGTTGGTACTAAAGAACCAGTTGATAAAAGTGAGTTAAAGAATCAAATTGATAAAGCTAGTTCAGTTTCTCCTACTGATTATTCTACAGCAAGTTACAATGCTCTTGGATTTGTTTTAGAAGCTGCAAAAGGTGTATATGCTTCTGACTCTGTAAAACAACCTGAAGTAGATAGCGAGACAGCTAAACTTAAAGCTGCTATCGACGCTCTTACTGTTGATAAAACAGACTTAAACAAAACTATCGAAGATGCGAAATCAAAAACTAAAGAGCACTACAGTGATGCATCTTGGACAAACCTTCAAAATGTATTAGCCGAAGCGAAAAAAGTTACAAGCAAACCAGAAGCAAAACAAAGCGAAGTTAATCACATTGACGAAAAACTTAAATCCGCTATTGCTGGATTAAATACAGATAAGACTGAACTTGAAAAACAACTGAATCTTGTAAACGAAAAAACTCAAGCTGACCACAGTACTACATCTTGGAACACTCTAGAAGAATCGAAAAATGCCGCTCAAACTGTAAAAGATAAGGCTACCTCTACTCAAGCTCAAATCGACGAAGCTACTAAAAAACTTAAAGCTGCTATTGACGCTCTAAGCGTTGATAAAACAGACTTAAACAAAACTATCTCTGATGCGAAATCAAAAACTAAAGAACACTACAGCGATGCAACTTGGGCAAATCTTCAAACTGTACTAGCTGAAGCTGAAAAAGTTACAAGCAACCCAGCAACAAAACAAAGCGAAGTAAATCACATTGACGAAAAACTGAAATCTGCTATCGCTGGTTTAAATACAGATAAGACTGAACTTGAAAAACAACTTGCTGATGTTAAGTCTAAAACTGCAGCGGACTACAGCACTACATCTTGGAATGCTCTAGAAGAATCGAAAAATGTCGCTCAAACTGTAAAAGACAACAATAAGGCTACTCAAGCTCAAATCGACGAAGCTGCTAAAAAACTGAAAGCGGCTATCACTGATTTAACTACAGATAAGACTGAACTTGAAAAACAACTTGCTGATGCTCAGTCTAAGACTGCTACTGACTACAGTACTGTATCTTGGAGCGCTCTAGAAGAGGCAAAAAATGCCGCTCAAGCTGTAGAAGATAACGCTACTGCTACTCAGGCTCAAATCGATGATGCTGCTAAAAAACTGAAATCTGCTATCGATGCTCTTACTGTTGATAAAACAAAATTACAAGAACAAATAAAAGATGCAGAAATTAAACGAGAAGCTGACTATAGCCCTAATACTTGGAATGAATTTAAAAAAGCTGAAATAAAAGCTAAAGAAATCAACAACCAAACTACTCCACTTCCTAAACAAAGTAAAATAGATGCGACTACTCAAGCTCTTCAAGACGCTATTAAAGCTCTTGCTGTAGATAAAACTGCATTACAAACGGCTATTAACACAGCTAACAGCAAACGTAAAGAAGAATACACTACTCAAACATGGAAATCTTTAGAAGACACTCTTACAGCAGCAAAATCTGTAAATACAGATAAAACTGCTACTCAAAGTAAAGTAGATGAAGCTACTAGAAGATTAGAAGAAGCTATCAAAAACTTAGTTCCATTATCTGCAAAACCAGTATTAACATTTGTAAATACTGATAAGAAAGTATTAGATAAAGAAGTAGTTGCTAAGTATTCTCTAGAAAATCCTACTAAAGCTAAAATCAAATCAATCACAGCTACCCTGAAAAAAGATGGACAAGTTGTTAAGACTGTGAATCTAACAGAAAATAATCTAAATGCGTTATTAGACAATGTAGAATACTTCAAAGAGTATACTCTATCTACTACTATGGTTTATGATAGAGGTAATGGTCAAGAAGAAACTGAAACATTAGAAGATCAACCAATTCAATTAGATCTTAAAAAAGTTGAAATTAAAAATATTAAAGAAACAAGTCTAATAAGTGTTGACGATGAAGGTGTTGAAACTGACTCAAGTTTACTTTCAGAAAAACCAACGAATGTTGCTTCACTTTACCTACGAGTTACAACTCATGACAACAAAGTTACAAGACTTGCTGTTGACAAGATTGAAGAAGTAGAAAAAGACGGAAAAACTTTATATAAAGTTACTGCCAAAGCACCAGACTTAGTTCAACGTAATGCTGATAACACACTTAGCGAAGAGTATGTTCATTACTTTGAAAAACAAAAAGCAAAAGAAGGTAATGTTTACTACAACTTCAATGAGCTTGTAAAAGATATGCAGGACAATCCTACTGGGACCTTTAAGCTCGGTAGTAGTATGAATGCAAGTAACGTTCAACCAGCTGGCAAATCTTATGTAACCAATGCCTTCAAGGGAACATTGGAAAGTACAGAAGGTAATAAATTTGCCATCCATAACATTACGAGACCATTGTTTGGTAACATTGAAGGTGGTACTGTTAAGAATCTCTTACTTGAAGATGTCAACATTGACATGCCTGGATTTAATCGAGTAGCACCAATCGCAGGTGTTATCAAAAATAATTCAACTGTTGAAAATGTTAAAGTAACAGGTAATGTTGTCGGGGGCAACGATGTAGCTGGTATTATCAATAAAATTGATGGTAGTGGTAAGGTAAGTAATGTTGCCTTTATCGGTAAAATTCACGCTGCTGGAAACAAAGGTTGGTACTTAGCAGGTGTTCTAGGTGAAAACTGGAAAGGTATCGTAGAAAAAGCTTACGTTGATGCTGAAATTACTGGTAATAAAGCAAAAGCTGCAGGATTGGTTTATTCTTCTCAAAATGGTGGAAATAACCATACACTAGGTAGAGAAGGTGTTCTCAGAAATTCAGTTGCTAAAGGTTCTATCGAGCTGAAAGAAGCCGTTCAATCAGGTGGCTTGCTTGGTACTAACTGGGCCTTGGGTGCTATTGAAGACAACATCACCATGATGAAAGTCAAAACTGGGGAAATGGTGTTCGGTCACTCGGATATTGATGCTGATGATTACTTCACCTATTCAAGAACAAAACGTAACTTCAGTGTTGAGGGTGTAAGTGAGGGTAATAAATCATACAACAATTCTCGTAAGATTCCTAGCATCTCACAAGAAGAAGCTGACAAGAAGATTGAAGCAATGGGAATCACTGCTGATAAATTCGAAATTGCCCCTCTTGTTGAAGATTCACTTAACAACATCAGGCAAAAAGCTGATACTTATAAAGATACTCAAGATTATGATGCATCTCGTGAACTTGCCTACCGTAATATCGAAAAACTTCAACCGTTCTACAATAAAGAATGGATTGTAAACCAAGGAAATAAATTAGCTGCTGATAGTCATCTTATGACCAAGGAAGTCCTATCAGTTACTGCTATGAAGGGCAATGCCTTTGTAACAGAATTGGCTGATGCTGACCACATTTTGGTGCACTATGCTGATAAGACCAAAGACATCTTTACTGTTTCGCTGAAAGAATCTAATGTCAAACAAGTGAAAGAGTACAGCATTGCTGAACTCGGAGAAGTTGTCTATACGCCTAATATCGTTGACAAAGACCGTAGTGATCTTATCAATGCTATCGTTGAAAAATTAAGCCCAGTTGAGCTACAATCAGATCCTATCTACACACACCTAAATAGAACCGGTCCTAACAAAGTAAATGCGATTAAGAACCTTTACCTCGAAGAAACCTTCAAAGAAGTCAAGGATAATCTGGCGAAATTTGTGAAACAGTTGCTTGAAAATGAAGATCATCAATTAAACACAGATGAATCTGCTAAACGCGCTTTGATCAAGAAGATTGATGACAATAAGGCTGCTGTTCTTCTTGGATTAGCTTACCTAAATCGTTACTACGGTGTTAAATTCGATGACTTTAATATTAAAGAATTAATGCTATTCAAACCTGACTTTTATGGTAAAAATGTTAATGTTTTAGACTTCTTGATTAAGATTGGTTCTAAAGAAAGAAATGTTAAAGGGGATAGAACTTTAGAAGCTTATCGCGAAACTATCGGTGGAGTTATCGGCATAGGCGAGTTAAACAGTTTCTTAGACTATAATATGCGTCTATTCACAGAAGATACGAACCTAAACGATTGGTTCATAAAAGCTACTAAAGATAATGTATATATTGTTGAACCTAAAACTACAACACCTGAATTTGCTGATAAGAAACACAGAGCCTACGAGGGATTAAACAATGACATGCATGGTAAGATGATTTTACCACTTCTTAACCTGAAAGATGCACATATGTTCTTAATCTCAACATATAACACTATGGCTTACAGTTCATTTGAAAAATACGGTAAGAATACTGCAGAAGAACGCGAAGCATTCAAAGCTGAAATCAATAAAGTCGCTAAAGGTCAACAAAATTACCTAGACTTCTGGTCTCGCTTATCATTAGATAAAGTTCGTAATCAACTGCTTAAGAGCAACAACATGGTTCCAACTCCTGTGTTAGATAACCAAAACTATAAAGGAATCAGCACAGATAAATACGGACATACGAATAGTGGTAAAGACGTAGCACCTATCCGTGAATTATACGGACCAACAGGTCGTTACCACGCCACTGATTGGCGTATGGGGGCTGTAGCTCGTATTTACGGTAACCCTTATAAAGATGATTCAGTCTTCTTCATGGTTACTGATATGATTAGTGATTTCGGTATCTCAGCCTTCACTCATGAAACAACTCACGTAAATGACCGTATGGTTTACTTAGGTGGTTCAAGACACCGTGAAGGTACAGATCTTGAAGCATTTGCTCAGGGGATGTTACAAACGCCATCGGTATCAAATCCAAACGGAGAATATGGCGCATTAGGTCTAAACATGGCCTACGAACGTCCAAACGATGGAAACCAATGGTACAACACAAATCCAAATGACCTCACTTCTCGCGCTGAAATCGATCATTACATGAAAGGTTTCAACGATACTCTAATGCTTCTTGACTACCTTGAAGGTGAAGCAGTTCTTGATAAACACAATAAAGACTTAAACAATGCTTGGTTTAAGAAAGTTGCTAAAAAACTACGTAACGCTAATACGAAGAACCAGTATGACGAGGTTCGTGATCTGAATGCAGAAGAAAAAGAATATAACTTGACTTCTGTTAACGATCTAGTAGACAAGAACTTCATGACTAAACACGGTCCTGGTAATGGTACTTATGACCCAACTGGATTTGGCTCTGCCTATGTAACTGTACCAATTACCGCTGGTATCTATGGTGCTAACACAAGTGAAGGAGCTCCAGGAGCAATGTCATTCAAGCATAACACCTTCCGTATGTGGGGTTACTTTGGATATGAAAAAGGCTTCCTAAATTATGCTTCTAACATGCTGAAAAATGAGTCTAAAAAAGCTGGTCATGCTACTCTAGGTGATGATTTTATTATCAAGAAAGTTTCTGATGGTAAATTTAGCAACCTAGAAGATTGGAAGAAAGCTTACTTCGAAGAAGTTGTGGATAAAGCTAAAAAAGGAATTCAATCTATTGAAATTGATAGTACAATATACAATAGTTATGAAGACTTGAAACGTGCATTTGCTGAAGCAGTTGATAAAGATAAGGCGACATTGAAGACAGATAAAGATGGAAATAAATCTGTTTCTATGTCTAATACAGTGACACTTAAAGAAAAACTCTTCAAGAAGCTTCTTCAACAAACAAATAGCTTTAAAACTTCAATCTTTAAATAATCGAAATCTCTCATCTGCTTTGCGGATGAGGGTTTTCTTATTTTATGCTATACTTAAGGTATGCATAGAAAAACAGTGATTGATTTTAGGACTTTAGGAGAGAGATATACCTTTACCAAGCCTATTAGAGAGTTGAAAACGAGAAATGTAGAAGAAGTGGCAGATTTGCTGGCACAAGTGGAAAGCTACCAAGAGCAAGGTTATTATGTGGTGGGGTATGTCAGCTACGAGGCTGCACCTGCTTTTGAGGAAAAATTAGCAGTTCACAAGGATCCCCTACTGGGAGAGTACCTGCTTTACTTTACTGTTCATGATAGCGTAGAAACTTCCCCTATTCCTCTGACTTATGAGGATATTGATTTGCCCTCAAATTGGCAGGAAGTGACGTCTGCAGCAGACTATGAAAAGGCAATTGCCCAAATTCACCATCATTTGCGTCAGGGAGACACCTATCAGGTCAACTACACCGTCCAACTCAAGCAAAAGTTAAGTGCCAATCCTTTTGCCATCTACAATCGTATGGTGGTAGAGCAGGAGGCGGGCTACAATGCCTATGTGGAACATGACGATATGGCAGTAATTTCCATGAGCCCAGAGCTCTTTTTTGAGCAAAATGACCGCGAATTGACAACACGACCAATGAAGGGGACGACTCAGCGTGGCATGACTGACAAAGAAGACTTGGAGCAGGCCAGTTGGTTGGAACAGGATCCTAAAAATCGCTCTGAAAATATGATGATTGTGGACCTCTTGCGCAATGATATGAACCGTATTTCTGAAGTGGGGAGCGAGCACGTGGAGCGTCTGTGTCAGGTAGAGCAGTATTCAACGGTTTGGCAGATGACTTCGACCATCAAGAGTCAGTTGCGAGAGGATGTGAACCTTGTTGAAATTTTCCGTTCTCTTTTTCCTTGTGGTTCCATAACGGGAGCTCCGAAAATTGCGACTATGGAGATTATCAAGGACTTGGAGCCACAACCGCGTGGAGTCTACTGTGGAACGATTGGTCTCTTGCTTCCAAATGGACGACGGATTTTTAATGTGGCCATTCGTACCATTCAACTTCACAAAGGTCAAGCCATCTATGGAGTTGGCGGAGGCATTACATGGGATAGCACTTGGGAATCTGAATACCGCGAGGTTCATCAAAAGGCGGCTGTTCTCTATCGTAAACAAGCTCGTTTTCAGCTGATTACGACTGGGAAAATCAGCCAGAAGAACCTGCTGTTTGAAGCACAACATCTGGAAAGGCTGAGAAAAGCTAGTCGCTATTTTGCTTCTCCTTTTGATGCAGAAGACTTGAAACAAAAGATAAAGGAAGAGTGTCAGGATTGTGATGTTAATCAAGATTACCGCTTGCGAATTAGCCTTAGCAAGTCTGGAGAGATAGAAGTCAATCGTCAAGTATTAACACCTCTCAGTCGAACCTTCTGCTATGCCCAACTCTGTCTTCAGGAAGCCAATTTGCAACAAGCATTTACCTACTTCAAAACAAGCCACCGACCTCACTTGGGCCTAAGGAAGCAGGAAATTATTTACCATAATGCAGCTGGAGAGCTATTGGAAACCTCAATCGGAAATTTGGTTCTGAAAATTTCTGGGAGACTCTACACACCGCCTATCGAACTTGGAATCTTGCCAGGAATTTACCGTCAGCATTTGCTAGAAACAGGACAGCTAGAAGAGAAAGTCTTGACCTTGGCAGATTTAGCCCAAGCAGAAGCTATTTACGGCTGTAATGCAGTGAGAGGCTTGTATGAATTAAGCCTAGAGGATAACTAGATGAAACTGGTATTTTTACACGGGTTAGGGCAGTCAGCAGAGAGTTGGAAAGAAGTTCGGAATCTACTGACAGATTATCCTTCTGAGGCTATCGAGTTATTTCCTTCTGGAGTTAGCAACTATCAAAAAGCCAAGGAGCGAGTTTATCAGCAACTAGCTCAAGAGACAGAACCTTTTGTTTTGATTGGATTGGATTGTCCTTAGGTGCTGCCCTGGCATTAGAACTATCTTGTTACGATTTACCAAATCTTCGAGCTTTGATTCTGTCAGGATGCCCGCTTAAATTGTCCGGTAATATCCTATTTTATCTTCAGTTGCTGATTTTTAAACTACTTCCCAAAAGAGTATTTGAAAAACAGGGAGCAGACAAGACTTTTATAATAGGTATTTCCAAAGAATTGAAGACACTTGACTTAACGGATATAGCAGGGAATTGCCCCTATCCAACCTTACTAATTTGTGGCAGCAAAGATAAACCGAATCTTAGTTCTATGAGAAGTCTTCATAAACTAATATCAGAATCCCAAGATTATCCCAGATGGCCCTCATGTCTTGAATAAGGAAAAACCAAAGGAGTTTGTAGAAAAGACCAGAAGTTTCCTTGAATTGCTGAAATAAGTTTGATAAAATAATATTGAAATCGATAACATCGTTAGAGGAGAAAGTAATGAACAAACGTCTATTTTTAAAAATGAGTCTGGTGACGTTGTCAATTTTAGCCTTGTTTTCACAACCTGTGTTAGCAGAGGAAAACATTCATTTTTCGAGTTGTAAGGAAGCTTGGGCGAATGGATACGCGGATATTCATGAGGGAGACCCCGGTTATTCTGCCAAGTTATACCGTGATCATGACGGTGTGGCTTGCGAATTGAAAAATGCTCCTAAGGGTGCTTTTAAAGCAAAACAAGAGACTACAACTCAAACTGATACAACTTCATCCACAGCAAGTGGTTGGGTTAAGCAGGACGGTTCTTGGTACTATTTTGATGGAAATGGAAATCTAGTGAAAAATGCATGGCAGGGAAGCTATTACCTGAAATCAGACGGGAAAATGGCCCAGAGCGAATGGATTTATGATGATTCTTATCAGGCTTGGTATTACTTGAAATCAGATGGTTCGTATGCTTATAGTACATGGCAAGGAAATTACTATTTGAAATCAGATGGTAAAATGGCTAAAGGTGAATGGGTTTATGACTCTTCTTACCAAATTTGGTATTATTTGACATCAGATGGATCTTATGCTTATAATACATGGCAAGGGAATTATTATCTAAAATCAGATGGTAAAATGGCTGTCAATGAATGGGTTGATGGTGGACGTTATTATGTTGGTGCGACTGGTTTGTGGAAAGCTAATTCAAAAGTAAGCAATAAAGGGTTCTATTATAGCCTTCAAGGAAAGTATGATGAAATCATAGTTGCCAATAAACATTATCCTATGTCTAAAGATTACTATCCAGGTGAAAATGCTACTGCAAAAGCAGCCTTTTTAAAACTGATTGCACAGATGCAGAAGGAAGGATACGCTATTAGCGATAATTATAGTGGCTTTAGAAGTTATGCAACTCAAGCACAATTATATCAAAGTTATGTGAACCAAGAGGGCCAGGCTGCTGCGGATCGTTATTCCGCCCGTCCTGGATATAGCGAACATCAGACAGGACTTGCTTTTGATGTGATTGGCACAGATGGTCAATTAGTTGAAGATGCTGGTGCGGCTCAATGGTTATTGGATTATGCACCAGACTATGGTTTTGTTGTTCGCTATCCCCGTGGAAAAGAGAGTGTCACAGGCTATATGCATGAGGAATGGCATTTACGTTACATTGGAAAAGAAGCAAAAGAGATTGCTGCAAGTGGTTTGACACTGGAGGAATATTATGGATTTGATGGTGGAGATTATCTGGATTAAAAATCTATATTAGCTAAATGCAAACCTTTGCATAAATGACTGAAATTTGTTATACTAGTACTGTAAGCATTTTCAATTACTAGACAATGAAAAAGGAGAGTATGATGAGTCAAAAGATTATTGGGATTGACCTTGGTGGAACTTCTATCAAATTTGCAATCTTAACAACAGCAGGAGAAATCCAAGGAAAATGGTCAATCAAGACCAACATTTTGGATGAGGGAAGTCATATCGTTGATGATATGATTGAGTCTATTCAACACCGTTTGGACTTGCTTGGATTGGCAGCAGCGGACTTCCAAGGCATTGGAATGGGGTCACCAGGTGTGGTTGACCGTGAAAAAGGGACTGTTATCGGTGCCTACAACTTGAACTGGAAAACCCTTCAACCAATTAAAGAGAAAATTGAAAAAGCCTTGGGTATTCCATTCTTCATCGATAATGATGCCAACGTGGCAGCTCTTGGTGAGCGCTGGATGGGTGCTGGTGATAACCAACCAGATGTTGTCTTTATGACACTTGGTACTGGTGTTGGTGGCGGTATCGTCGCTGAAGGCAAATTGCTTCACGGTGTTGCTGGTGCAGCAGGTGAGCTGGGCCACATTACTGTTGACTTTGACCAACCAATCGCATGTACTTGCGGTAAGAAAGGCTGTCTTGAGACAGTTGCTTCAGCAACAGGGATTGTCAACTTGACTCGTCGTTATGCAGATGAATATGAAGGCGATGCAGCCTTGAAACGATTGATTGATAACGGAGAAGAAGTAACTGCTAAGACAGTCTTTGACCTTGCAAAAGAAGGAGACGACCTTGCTTTGACTGTTTACCGTAACTTCTCACGTTACTTGGGAATCGCTTGTGCTAACATCGGTTCAATTTTGAACCCATCAACAATCGTCATTGGTGGTGGTGTATCAGCTGCAGGAGAATTCCTTCTACAAGGTGTTCAAAAAGTTTACGATGAAAATAGTTTCCCACAAGTACGCACATCCACTAAATTAGCTCTTGCAACTCTAGGAAATGACGCTGGAGTTATTGGAGCAGCATCACTTGTTTTACAATAAGATAAAAAAGGAGAAAATAGCTTTCTAGAAGCGAGTGATTTTCCTCCTTTCTTTTTTTATGCTATACTAGTTAGGACAATAAATGAGGTGAGAGTAAATGACAAAAGCAGATACGATTTTTAAAGAGAATATTGAACGAATCCTCAAAGACGGTGTCTTTTCTGAGCAGGCTCGTCCCAAGTACAAGGATGGGACAGTTGCCAACTCCAAGTATGTAACGGGTGCCTTTGCAGAGTATGACTTGGCCAAGGGGGAATTCCCCATTATAACTTTACGCCCTATCGCCATCAAATCCGCCATCAAGGAAGTGCTCTGGATTTACCAAGACCAATCTAATAGCTTAGAGGTACTAAATGATAAGTACAATGTTCACTACTGGAATGACTGGGAAGTGGGGAATACAGGAACCATTGGTGAGCGCTATGGTGCTGTTGTTAAGAAACACGACATCATCAATAAGCTTCTCAAGCAGTTGGAAGCCAACCCTTGGAACCGCCGAAACATCATCTCCCTTTGGGATTACCAAGCTTTTGAGGAAACAGACGGCCTTCTTCCGTGCGCCTTTCAGACCATGTTTGATGTCCGCCGTGTAGATGGGGAAATCTATCTGGATGCGACCTTGACGCAACGCTCCAATGATATGCTGGTGGCCCACCACATCAATGCTATGCAGTATGTGGCTTTGCAGATGATGATTGCCAAGCATTTTGGCTGGAAGGTTGGGAAGTTCTTCTACTTTATCAACAACCTTCATATCTATGACAATCAATTTGAACAAGCTCAGGAATTGCTTCGTCGTGAGCCGTCTGACTGCCAACCTCGCTTGGTTTTAAATGTTCCTGATGGGACTAATTTCTTTGATATCAAAGCAGAAGATTTTGAGTTGGTGGATTATGACCCTGTTAAGCCGCAGTTGAAGTTTGACCTAGCCATTTAATACTCTTCGAAAATCTCTTCAAACTACGTCAGCGTCGCTTCATCAACAACCTCAAAACCATGTTTTGAGCAATCTGCGGCTAGCTTCCTAGTTTGCTCTTTGATTTTCATTGAGTATAAAAGAATAGAAAAAGAAGTTGAGACAATGAATCCCAACTTCTTTTGTTTCTTAACGTGACACGCGACGGCGAGCTGCTTTTTTACGGTTTTCTTCGATGAAAGCTGCTTTTTGCTCTTCTGGTTCGATTACTTTCTTTTTAAATGCGTATACTGCACCTGCAACGGCAGCAACAGTTCCTGCGACACCTGTTACAAGACCTTTAGCGAATCCTTTAGCCATGAGTCTTCCTCCTTTATCTTCTTAATCAGCCAGCCCCCTCAAGAGGTCACATTTTTCTGACTGACCTTTTTGTGTTATAATAATAGTAACGAAAAAATGGGAATTTTTCAAGGAAAAAAGATGAAAACAAAAATAATTGTGATTGTTGGACCGACTGCTGTTGGAAAAACAGCCCTTGCCATTGAAGTGGCCAAGCGTTTTAATGGCGAAGTGGTTAGCGGTGATAGTCAGCAAGTCTATCGAGGACTTGATATTGGGACGGCTAAGGCTAGTCCAGAAGAGCAGGAAACTGTTCCTCATCATTTAATCGATGTTAGAGAGGTAACCGAGTCTTACTCGGCTTTTGATTTTGTTTCAGAAGCTAAGATGGCTATTGAGGATATTCACAGCCGTAGCAAGCTGGCCATTATCGCTGGTGGGACTGGACTTTATATCCAGAGCTTGCTAGAAGGTTACCACCTAGGTGGGGAGACTCCCCATGAGGAGATTTTGGCCTATCGGGCTAGCTTGGAGCCTTATACAGATGAGGAATTAGCTCATCTGGTGGAGCAAGCAGACCTTAAAATTCCTCAGTTTAATCGTCGTCGTGCGATGCGTGCCTTGGAAATTGCCCATTTTGGTCAGGAATTGGAAAATCAAGAGACCTTGTATGAACCATTGATTATCTGCTTGGATGATGAGCGCAGTCAATTATATGAACGTATCAATCGCCGCGTGGATTTGATGTTTGAGGCTGGGCTTTTGGATGAGGCTAAGTGGCTCTTTGACCATTACCCTGATGTGCAGGCTGCTAAAGGAATTGGCTACAAGGAACTTTTTCCTTACTTCCGTGGAGAGCAGACCTTGGAGGAAGCTAGTGAGAGTCTCAAACAGGCTACTCGTCGTTTTGCCAAGCGTCAGTTGACCTGGTTCCGTAATCGCATGCAGGTCACCTTTTATCAGATTGGAGAAGCTGGTGTGCAAGACCGCATTTTAAGCCAGATAGAGGAGTTTTTAGATGATTGATACGGAGAAAAAAGAGGAGCGAGTCCTGCTCATTGGTGTGGAATTGCAGGGTATGGATAATTTTGACCTCTCCATGGAAGAATTGGCCAGTCTAGCCAAGACAGCTGGTGCTGTCGTAGTCGATAGTTACAGGCAAAAACGTGAAAAGTATGACTCCAAGACTTTCGTTGGCTCTGGTAAGTTAGAAGAGATTGCCCTCATGGTGGATGCCGAAGAAATTACCACTGTCATTGTCAACAACCGTTTGACACCAAGGCAAAATGTCAATCTAGAGGAAGTTCTGGGTGTTAAGGTCATTGACCGTATGCAGTTGATTTTGGATATCTTTGCCATGCGGGCTCGAAGCCACGAAGGCAGGCTCCAAGTTCACCTAGCCCAGCTCAAATATCTCCTGTCTCGCTTGGTTGGTCAGGGAATTATGCTCAGTCGTCAGGCAGGGGGAATTGGTTCCCGTGGACCTGGTGAAAGCCAGCTGGAGCTGAATCGTCGTAGTGTTCGCAATCAAATCACAGATATAGAGCGTCAGCTCAAGGTGGTTGAGAAGAATCGGGCGACTGTCAGAGAAAAACGTCTGGAGTCTAGCACCTTTAAGATTGGTTTGATTGGTTATACCAATGCTGGGAAATCAACTATCATGAACATCTTGACCAGTAAGACCCAGTATGAAGCAGATGAGCTCTTTGCGACTCTGGATGCGACAACCAAGAGTATTCATCTGGGAGGCAATCTCCAAGTAACTTTGACAGATACCGTTGGCTTTATCCAAGATTTGCCGACAGAGTTGGTGTCCAGTTTCAAGTCAACCTTGGAAGAAAGCAAGCATGTGGACCTTCTGGTTCATGTTATCGATGCCAGCAATCCTTACCACGAGGAGCATGAAAAAACGGTTCTCTCCATCATGAAAGACCTGGACATGGAAGATATTCCTCACTTGACGCTTTATAATAAAGCGGATTTGGTGGAGGATTTCACGCCTACCCAAACGCCTTATGCCCTCATTTCTGCCAAGTCGGAGGATAGTCGTGAGAATTTGCAGGCTTTACTGCTAGAGAAAATCAAGGATATTTTTGAATCTTTCACCCTGCGCGTGCCTTTTTCAAAGTCCTACAAGATTCATGATTTGGAAAGTGTAGCTATTCTTGAAAATCGCGATTATCAGGATGACGGGGAAGTCATTACAGGCTACATTTCTGAGAAAAACAAATGGAGGTTAGAGGAATTTTATGACTAATATCAAAAATTTGGCTCTAAAGTATGGAGGTTATACAAGCCTAGATAAGGTTTACTTAGATCAACTTCTAGATGGTAAAACAGATCAAGAACAGTTGGTGCTTATCACTCCTCCGCCAAGTGTGGTCAATGCCTACTTTGCAGAACTTTACCAAAAAAAGAGTCCTGAAGCTGCAACCGATTATTTTGCGGAACTCAATCAGGAACTGAATCTCTACAATGTTGAGCCAAGTTTCACTCTCGAAAACAAGCCTTTTATTCGGCTTAATTTGTCTGGTAAATCCTTTGGTTTTTGCTATGAGAGTGATGGTCTTGGTCGGATTTTCTCTGAAAATGAGGAGAAAATTTCGGATGACTTGCTCTTTGAGATTGCACAAATTTTCCCCCATCAACTAGTCTTTGAAAAGTCTGGCAAGATTTACATGAAGGCTGTCGGAGACGAGGAAGTTGTTAGCATGGAGAGTCTCACAGCTTTGACTGATTTGGAAAGCTTGGTTGACGGTCGTAAGCGTCTCAAAGGCTACAGCCAAGAGGATTTACTGCAAGAAGCTGTTGCTTTTTCTGGCAAGCGCTATTTCCGATCGGAAAATCGCACAGCCATGTTATATATTGATTAATTAGAAAGTATCGAATGGATATTCAATTTTTAGGAACGGGGGCAGGTCAGCCCTCTAAAGCCCGCAACGTTTCAAGTCTCGCCCTGAAACTCTTGGACGAGATTAACGAAGTCTGGCTCTTTGACTGTGGAGAAGGTACGCAAAATCGCATTCTGGAAACCACAATTCGACCACGTAAGGTCAGCAAAATCTTTATCACCCACCTGCATGGAGACCACATTTTTGGCCTGCCAGGTTTCCTTTCTAGCCGTGCCTTTCAAGCCAATGAAGAGCAGACAGATTTGGAAATCTATGGCCCGCAGGGTATCAAGTCATTTGTCTTAACCAGTCTTCGTGTGTCAGGTTCGCGTCTGCCTTACCGTATTCATTTTCATGAGTTTGACCAAGATTCTATAGGGAAAATCCTTGAGACCGATAAATTCACGGTGTATGCAGAGGAGCTGGATCATACTATTTTCTGTGTTGGCTATCGTGTCATTCAAAAGGACTTGGAAGGAACGCTGGATGCTGAAAAACTCAAGGCAGCTGGTGTCCCATTTGGCCCACTTTTTGGTAAAATCAAAAACGGTCAAGACGTAGTTCTTGAAGACGGTACTGAAATCAAGGCAGCAGACTATATCTCAGCGCCACGTCCAGGTAAAATTATCACTATTTTAGGAGACACTCGAAAAACGGATGCCAGTGTGCGTCTGGCTGTCAATGCCGATGTCCTAGTCCATGAATCGACTTATGGAAAGGGTGATGAAAAAATTGCTCGTAACCATGGCCACTCTACTAACATGCAAGCTGCACAAGTAGCAGTAGAAGCAGGTGCCAAACGCCTCTTGCTCAACCATATCAGTGCCCGTTTCCTCTCAAAAGATATCAGCAAGCTCAAGAAAGATGCTGCTAGCATTTTTGAAAATGTCCATGTGGTCAAAGACTTGGAAGAAGTGGAAATCTAAAAGATTGAGAAAGGATAAGTATGCCTACTATTCTCATTACTGGCGCTAGTGGTGGTCTAGCTCAAGAAATGGTCAAACTTTTACCAGAAGACCAGCTCATCTTGCTTGGTAGAAATAAGGAAAAATTAGCCCAACTCTACGGAAACCATCCCCATGCAGAATTGATTGAAATCGATATTACCGATGATTCAGCCTTAGAAACTCTGGTAACTGACCTCTATCTCCGCTATGGCGAGATTGATGTTTTGATAAACAACGCTGGTTACGGGATTTTTGAGGAATTTGACCAGATTTCTGACCAAGATATTCACCAGATGTTTGAGGTCAATACTTTTGCCCTGATGAACCTGTCTCGACACCTTGCGGCTCGTATGAAAGACAGTCGAAAAGGTCATATCATCAATATTATCAGCATGGCAGGTTTAATCGCTACTGGCAAGTCCAGTCTCTACTCAGCTACCAAGTTTGCGGCCATTGGTTTTTCAAATGCTCTGCGCCTCGAACTCATGTCCTACGGTGTTTATGTAACGACGGTTAATCCAGGACCAATCCGTACAGGATTTTTCTACCAAGCCGACCCAGATGGAACCTATCTCAAGTCGGTTGACCGTTTCCTGCTAGAACCAGATGCAGTGGCTAAAAAGATTGTCAAGATTATAGGAAAAAACAAACGAGAACTCAATCTACCGATGTTGTTGAACCTAGCCCATAAGTTGTATACTCTCTTTCCCAAGCTAGCTGATAAGTTGGCAGGGGAGACTTTTAATTATAAGTAAAAAGAACCAATATGCAGGTTGTTGCTAGCCTACATATTGGTTCTTATCATTTATCAACTATCAAACTGGACTTCTTCTAGTAGATAGTCGATAAAGCGTTCGCCCATCTTAGATAGGCTGGTTTTCTCATGCTGGATATAGACCAGTTCAATTGGGTCATCAATATCCAGTGGGATAGAAACGATATTGTCTCCGTTGAGGTTGCTGTTCAAAATCCCTGTTGCAATGGTATATCCATCCAGACCAATCAAGAGATTAAAGAGGGTGGCACGGTCACTAACCACAATGGATTTCTTGTGGTGCTCTTGGGAAAGGATTTCCTCTGAGAAGTAGAAAGAGTTGTGAGTTCCTTGGTCATAGCTGAGGTAAGGGAAATTCTCCAAATCAGACAGTTTGACCTTGTCTTTCTTTGCCAGAGGATTGGTCTTGCTGACAAAGATATGGGGCTGGGCTGTGAAGAGATGGTGAGCCAGCAGGTGGTTGTCATCCAGCATTTTGGTTAAAACATCACGGTTGTAGCTGTTTAAGAAGAGGACACCGACCTCACTACGGAAGTTCTTGACGTCGTCGATAATTTCCCAAGTACGAGTTTCACGAAGGAAGAGCTCGTATTTCTCCATATCGCTTTTCTTGAGCAAAGAGACAAAGGCGTTGACCACAAAGGCATAGTGTTGAGACGAAACGCTAAAGAGTTCGCGGTGGGCGACAGGATTTTTATAGCGTTCCTCCAGAAGCTGAGTTTGCTCGACAACCTGACGGGCATAAGAGAGGAACTCCATCCCATCACGGGTCAAGGTGATTCCCTTGGGATTGCGGATAAAGATCTCAATCCCCATTTCATTTTCCAAATCTCGCACCGCATTGGAAAGACTGGGCTGAGTGATAAAGAGTTGCTTGGCTGCCTCATTCATGGAGCCAGTTTCGACGATTTTGATAATATAATGTAATTGTTGAATTCTCATGTTTTTATTGTACCATACTTGCAACAGAATCGCCAAAGAAGATAGGAAAATCAGGAGTATTGTGTAAGTCTCTTCTTGAAAAAAACACAAAATTTTGCTAGAATGAGTCTTATGAAAACATTCTATGATGTGCAGCAATTCCTCAAACGATTTGGTATTATTGTTTACATGGGAAAACGCTTATATGATATTGAACTGATGAAGCTGGAACTCTCTCGGATTTATGATGCAGGGTTGATGGACAAATTAGACTATCTAGAAGCAGAAGCGGTTCTTCGCAGAGAGCACAAGATAGAATTGGATTATATTGAGAAAAATGGAGAAATAAACTAATGATTACTTGGATTTTGTGGGCACTTATACTAGCAATGTTGGCATGGATGGGCTTTAACTATCTTCGTATTCGCCGTGCGGCTAAAATCGTAGACAATGAGGAGTTTGAATCCTTGATTCGTACGGGTCAATTGATTGATTTGCGCGACCCAGCAGAATTCCACAGAAAACATATCCTTGGTGCCCGCAATATTCCTTCAAGTCAGTTGAAGACTAGTCTTGCAGCTCTTCGTAAGGATAAACCTGTCCTTCTCTACGAAAACCAACGTGCGCAACGAGTTACAAATGCAGCTCTTTACTTGAAAAAACAAGGTTTTTCTGAGATTTATATCCTTTCTTATGGCTTGGATTCTTGGAAAGGGAAAGTGAAGACTAGCTAACATTCTGTAAAAATCTGTCGAATGATAGATAAAGCTAGCATTTTATGGTATCATCATTTATATTAATTTTAAGGAGATTTTATAATATGAATTCACAAGAAAAGAAAAAACCTTCACTTATTTTAGGTATCTTATCTATCGTCCTTGGTTTGCTTTCTCCAATAGTGAGTCTGATTTTGGGGATCATAGGATTGGTTTTGGCTTTTTCATACCAAAAAGAATCTGGACTGGACTATAAAACAGAAAAAATTCTCAACATCGTAGGACTTGTAGTTTCTGTTCTTAACTGGATTCTAACAATCGCAGTAGTTTTTAGATAAGCAAAAAACAAAAAAGCTTTAAATTTAAAGCTTTTTTTATTTTATCGACTCATCTCTAAATAGTTTTTAATGATTTGTAACTCTTTTTGGTTCAAAGGGAGGTAGTTACCTTCTGCTAAATCTGGGTTCAATGTAAAGTCCCCAAATTGGATTCTCTTGAGGCTAGTCACCTTAACACCAACCGAGAGAAACATTTTCTTGATTTGATGAAATTTTCCTTCTGAAATGGTGATGGAGGCTCGACTGAGGGAAGGACTTGCAGATAGAATTTCTAGTCTTGCAGGTTTACAGACAGTACCATCTAAAAAGACAATTCCCTTTTGAAAGACTTGGATATGGTCAGGTGTTAGAAGTCCATTGACTTCAACTTGATAAGTTTTATCGACATGATATTGGGGATGGAGGAGCTGAAAGCCTAAGGGACCGTTATCGGTCAAGAGGAGGAGTCCCGTTGTATCTCGGTCCAGTCGGCCGACGGCATAGAGCTTATCAGACTGGATGTCAGGCGGAAGGAGGTCCATGACGGTTGGAAGTTCCCTGTCTTTATTGGCTGTCACGACACCAACAGGCTTATGAAGCATCAGATAGGTGTGCTCATAGCCTTGAATGATTCGGTCCTGAAAAAGGAGTTCCTGTAGTCCTGTATCGATATTTTGGGCTAGGGAGCGGGCTGGGCAACCATCGACGAGAATATCCCCTTTGAGTAAGGCTTGCTTCATGGCCTTTCGGCTAACTTTTTCTTGGGCTAATAAATTATCTAAACGCATACTGTGCCTATCTTATCATAAGTCGCTTGCTTTGAAAAGGCTTGACGTGAAAAGAAAAGCAGAGTGAAAACATTTACACTTGCTTGAGTTATGTTATTTACCTGAAATTATGGTATAATCGTTCAGTTAGAAAATAAATTTTGAATATTATAGAGGAAATCATGACAAAATTAAGAGAAGATATCCGTAACATTGCGATTATCGCCCACGTTGACCACGGTAAAACAACCCTGGTTGACGAATTATTGAAACAATCAGAAACGCTTGATGCACGTACTGAATTGGCTGAGCGTGCTATGGACTCAAACGATATCGAAAAAGAGCGTGGAATTACCATCCTTGCTAAAAATACGGCTGTTGCTTACAACGGAACTCGTATCAACATCATGGACACACCAGGACACGCGGACTTCGGTGGAGAAGTTGAGCGTATCATGAAAATGGTTGACGGTGTTGTCTTGGTCGTAGATGCCTACGAAGGAACCATGCCACAAACTCGTTTCGTATTGAAAAAAGCTTTGGAACAAGACCTTGTGCCAATCGTTGTTGTTAACAAAATCGATAAACCATCAGCTCGTCCAGCAGAAGTAGTGGACGAAGTCTTGGAACTTTTCATCGAGCTTGGTGCAGATGACGACCAGCTTGACTTCCCAGTGGTGTATGCTTCAGCGATCAACGGAACTTCTTCATTGTCAGATGACCCAGCTGACCAAGAAGCGACTATGGCACCAATCTTTGACACGATTATTGACCACATCCCAGCTCCAGTAGATAACTCAGATGAGCCTTTACAGTTCCAAGTATCACTTTTGGACTACAACGATTTCGTTGGACGTATCGGTATCGGTCGTGTCTTCCGTGGTACTGTTAAGGTTGGGGACCAAGTTACCCTTTCTAAACTAGATGGTACAACTAAGAACTTCCGTGTTACCAAACTCTTTGGTTTCTTTCGTTTGGAACGTCGTGAAATCCAAGAAGCAAAAGCGGGTGACTTGATTGCCGTTTCAGGTATGGAAGACATCTTTGTTGGTGAAACCATTACACCGACAGACGCAGTTGAAGCTCTTCCAATCCTACACATCGATGAGCCAACTCTTCAAATGACTTTCTTGGTCAACAACTCACCATTTGCTGGTAAAGAAGGTAAATGGGTGACTTCTCGTAAGGTGGAAGAACGTTTGCAGGCTGAATTGCAAACAGACGTTTCCCTTCGTGTTGACCCAACTGATTCACCAGATAAATGGACAGTTTCAGGTCGTGGAGAATTGCACTTGTCAATCCTTATCGAAACAATGCGTCGTGAGGGATATGAACTTCAAGTATCTCGTCCAGAAGTTATCGTAAAAGAAATCGACGGTGTTAAATGCGAACCATTCGAACGTGTTCAAATCGACACTCCAGAAGAATACCAAGGGTCTGTTATCCAAAGCCTTTCTGAACGTAAGGGTGAAATGTTGGATATGATTTCAACTGGTAATGGTCAAACTCGTTTGGTCTTCCTTGTTCCTGCGCGTGGTTTGATTGGATACTCAACTGAGTTCTTGTCAATGACTCGTGGTTACGGTATCATGAACCATACCTTCGACCAATACTTGCCATTGATTCCAGGTGAAATTGGTGGTCGTCACCGTGGTGCCCTTGTTTCTATCGATGCTGGTAAGGCTACAACTTACTCAATCATGTCTATCGAAGAACGCGGTACGATCTTTGTCAACCCAGGTACTGAGGTTTACGAAGGAATGATTATCGGTGAAAACTCTCGTGAAAATGACTTGACAGTTAACATCACTAAGGCCAAACAAATGACTAACGTTCGTTCAGCTACTAAGGACCAAACAGCTGTTATCAAGACACCTCGTATCTTGACACTTGAAGAGTCTCTTGAGTTCTTGAACGACGATGAGTACATGGAAGTAACGCCTGAGTCTATCCGTTTGCGTAAACAAATCCTTAACAAAGCAGAGCGTGAGAAAGCTAACAAGAAGAAAAAATCAGCTGAATAAGAGCTAGAAAGAGAGAAAGATGGTCTATTTAGTCCTAGGGATTTTACTGCTCCTACTCTATGTATTTGCGACACCAGAAAGCATTAAAGGGACAGTCAATATCGTCGCTATGGTATGTATTTTAGTGGCACTCTTGATTTTGTTGGCTCTATCTTTTCTGAAAATTTTTCAATTACCAACAGAAATGTTCCTAGCAATAGCCATGTTAATCCTAGCTTACTTTAGTGTGAGAGACATCACACTCATGCCAGTCAAAAAAGGTAAAAGAAGATAAAAAAGAGAGTTTCGGCTCTCTTTTTTTGGTAGGAATTTTACAATAGTTTGAATTGTTTTTTACTATAACATCATCTCTTTTGCTTGGATAATATGAATGGGAAAAACTTGAATAAAATTTGTTAATGACATCTATTTTATATTTGGTTAGTACTGGTTGCATATTATTTTGAAATAAAACTACTATATAATATTATTCATATAGGTAACATAAAAACATTATTCATATAGGTGATATAGTAAAATATCTAAAAAATTCGATTTTTTCCTTGACAACAAATAATAAAAATGCTATTCTTATTATATAAGAAATCGGTTTCAAAAAAGAGAGAATAGGATTTATTTTGTTGCATTGTTGCTCAGGGTGTGCTTTTTTGAAAGGAAAAATAAAATGAAAACGAAAAAACATAGATTACTTGCTCTAGCTCTTATTTCAAGTTTTACATTATTGGAAGCTGCATCAGCTGCTGTACAATATCCAGATGGAGGAGTATGGACGTATGGAGAAGGTTCAGGAGGTGGTTGGGCTTTTTCAAATTACTATCATGGTAAAAAATATCATTATTCTTCTCTTGTAAGTAAATGGGATAGTCATTCAGATAAAGGATCAGCACCTGCAGGGAAAACTTCAGAGGCTTGGATTTGGACTAAATTTGGGGAACAAGTAGCATTTTACTATGACTATGACTAATATTTAGTTTTCTTAGATAATTCCCCTTGTAAGAAATTACAAGGGGAATTTTGTTTACAAGGAGTCTACTATGAAGAAACTATTCATATTACTATCAACTTTTTTTCTCAGCTTCTTCCTTGCTTGGATTATTGTCTTACGTGCGCCACAATATTTATATGCAAGCTATGATTCCGTTACTTTACTTCGTGTCAAAAAAGAGGCTCAGGAACCGACGCGTGAGGTATTTGAACAGGAATTGGAGAATTTTGCAAACTCAGAACAGAGTTTAATAGCTAGAAGAATTGTAGAGCCGAGTAAGGATGGGACGACTCACTTTACTTATGCAACTTATGGTCAGGGAACTTTACCAAAAGAATTCCAAGAAGCTAGTCAAGAAAGTCGTGAACGTAGTGATCCGCTAAATAGTTATCTCCTTTTGTCAGGCTCCTTGACGAAAGAAAAGCTTGCCGATAAATTAGGAGATTTGGGTTATAAAGCAATTGCTGACCGAAAGACACCTCCCTATTCTCTTGCTTTTCGAATGTTACTAAATCCCCTTATTTTAATTAGTTTAGCAATATTTGGCTTATCTTTCTTTGCTTTAGTGATTATCACTCGGATTAAGGAAATGAGAGCAGCAGGTATAAAACTCTTTTCTGGTCAGACTCTCTTATCCATTATGGGGCATTCTTTATCTACTGATATTAAGTGGCTCCTTCTATCAGCCCTCCTTTCCTTCCTAGGTGGGGGAGTCGTTCTTTTTAGTCAAGGTTTGTTTTATCCTATCTTGTTAGCCACCTATGGTTTTGGGATTAGTTTCTATCTGTTGTTTTTATTGGGTATTTCAATTTTACTAATGCTCCTTTATCTAATGAGTTTGAGTTACAAAGCATTAGTTCCCGTTATTAAGGGAAGATTACCCCTCAAACGCTTGATGGCTTTAACCCTATTGTGTCAGTTGGTTGCTGTCTTTACAGTGGGATACGCTGTTAAGACAGGTTTGACGTCTTACCAACGATTGAAAGAACTTGAAATTTCAAAACAAGCGTGGCAGGACAGAGTAGACTATTATCAAATTTCTTTTGGCTTAGGTGACAGAGTAAATGATACAGAAAATCAGAATAAGTGGTATGCCTTTGCCAAGGAAGCAATCGAAGAAGAACAGGCTCTATTTGTAAAAGATAATCTCATTCATTTTGCAAATCCTCAAGGAAAAAATGAACAGGGAGAGACACTGGATACCTATAGTCCAGATGCTAATGTTCTCTATGTCAGTCCAAGTTATTTAGACAAGGAAAATGTGGCTGTAAATGATGAGACTAGACAGAAACTAGCTCATCTTCAAAAAGGGGAATTTGGACTCTTATTACCAGAATCTCTTCGTTCACAGGAAGCAGAACTTAAGAAAGTTTTTGAAGAACGTTTGAACTATTACGGGCAATCAAGTGAGGAGGCAAGTGCTCCTTTAGAGTATGAAATGAGAGCGATTGTTAGCTATCTTCCAACTGGAGAAAAGCGATTTATTTATAATAACGGTGAAAGCCCAGTATCCATTCAGTACTTAACCGATCCGATTTTAGTTGTATTTACTCCAACATCTACAGGTGATAGTTTCATTTCAAAATATGTTTGGTCTATCAATGCTGGAAAACAACTTTTTATCAAAGGATATGAGAGTGGGCTAGAACTCTTGAAGAAAGCTGGAATTTATGAGCAAGTATCCTATCTTAAAGAAGGAAGAAGTGTTTATCTAACTCGTTATAATGAAGTTCAAACTGAAACAGCAACTTTAATCCTAGGAGCTATTGTGGGGATAGCTAGTTCCTTGTTACTCTTTTATTCTGTCAATCTTCTATATTTCGAGCAATTCCGCCGAGATATTCTGATTAAACGAATTTCAGGTTTACGATTTTTTGAAACACATGCTCAGTATATGGTTAGTCAATTTGCCAGTTTTGTATTTGGTGCTAGTCTCTTTATTTTACGTAGTAGAGACTTGGTAATTGGCTTGCTCACTTTATTAGTCTTTCTAGCTAGTGCAGTTTTGACGCTTTACCGTCAAGCGCAGAAAGAATCTCGTGTTTCTATGACAATTATGAAAGGAAAATAGGATGATTGAACTAAAGAATATATCTAAAGAGTTTGGAAGCTGTCAGCTATTTTCAGATACCAATCTTCATTTTGAAGGTGGGAAAATTTATGCCTTAATCGGTACAAGTGGCTGTGGTAAGACAACACTCTTGAATATGATTGGACGATTAGAGCCATATGACAAAGGACAAATCATCTATGATGGTACTTCTTTTAAGGACATCAAGCCTTCTGTTTTCTTTAGAGATTACTTAGGATACCTATTTCAAGATTTTGGATTAATTGAAAGTCAAACCGTCAAAGAGAATCTCAATCTGGGTTTAGTTGGTAAAAAGTTGAAGGAAAAAGAGAAAATCTCTTTGATGAAACAAGCTCTAAACCGTGTTAACCTCTCTTATTTAGATTTAAAGCAACCTATCTTTGAATTATCAGGAGGAGAAGCACAACGTGTTGCACTAGCGAAGATAATTTTAAAGGATCCACCTTTGATCCTCGCAGATGAACCAACCGCTTCGCTAGACCCCAAAAACTCTGAGGAATTACTTTCTATCCTAGAATCTTTAAAAAATCCGAATCGAACTATTATTATTGCGACCCACAATCCTCTTATTTGGGAACAAGTGGACCAAGTTATTCGAGTTACCAATTTATCACATAGATGATATGGCAAGATTCAGTTAGAAGAAAGAGTCACAAACACACTTTGTGGCTTTTTTATTTCCATAAAAATGGTAAAATAGTAGGAGTAGAAATGGAGTTTGAGACATGAAAGTAATAGATCAATTTAAAAATAAGAAGGTTCTTGTTTTAGGTTTGGCCAAGTCTGGTGAATCTGCAGCTCGTTTGTTGGACAAGCTAGGTGCCATTGTGACAGTAAATGATGGAAAACCTTTTGAGGATAATCCTGCTGCCCAAAGTTTGCTGGAAGAAGGGATCAAGGTCATTACAGGTGGCCATCCTTTGGAACTCTTGGAT
Source organism: Streptococcus sp. 3613 (assembly GCF_013277375.1). Lineage (NCBI taxonomy): Bacteria > Bacillati > Bacillota > Bacilli > Lactobacillales > Streptococcaceae > Streptococcus > Streptococcus sp. 3613. The sequence continues at coordinate 40,714 of NZ_VMMV01000055.1, read as the reverse complement.
GAAGAGTTCGCCCTCATGGTAAAAAATCCAGGTATCCCATACAGCAATCCCATGATTGAAAAGGCTTTGGCCAAGGGAATTCCAGTCTTGACTGAGGTGGAATTGGCTTATTTGATTTCTGAAGCACCGATTGTTGGTATTACTGGTTCAAATGGAAAAACAACGACAACGACTATGATTGGGGAAGTTTTGACTGCTGCTGGCCAACATGGTCTTTTATCAGGAAATATCGGCTATCCAGCTAGTCAAGTGGCCCAAACTGCGTCAGATAAGGACACGCTTGTTATGGAACTTTCTTCTTTCCAACTCATGGGTGTTCAAGAATTCCATCCTGAGATTGCGGTTATTACTAACCTCATGCCAACCCATATCGATTATCATGGTTCTTTTGAAGAGTATGTAGCAGCCAAGTGGAATATCCAGAACAAGATGACAGCAGATGATTTCCTTGTCTTGAACTTTAACCAAGACTTGGCAAAAGAATTGGCTAGCAAAACACAAGCTACTGTTGTTCCATTTTCAACACTGGAAAAGGTTGATGGAGCTTATCTGGAAGATGGTCAGCTCTACTTCCGTGGAGAAGTGGTCATGGCAGCGAGTGAAATCGGAGTTCCAGGTAGCCACAATGTGGAAAATGCCCTTGCGACGATTGCTGTAGCCAAGCTTCGTGGTGTAGACAACCAAACCATTAAAGAAACTCTTTCAGCCTTTGGTGGTGTCAAACACCGTCTCCAGTTTGTGGATGAAATTCAGGGTGTTAAATTTTATAACGACAGTAAGTCAACCAATATCTTGGCAACTCAAAAAGCCTTGTCAGGATTTGACAACAGCAAGGTAGTCTTGATTGCAGGTGGTTTGGACCGTGGCAATGAGTTTGACGATTTGGTTCCAGATATTACTGGACTCAAGAAGATGGTCATTCTTGGTCAGTCTGCCGAACGTGTCAAACGGGCAGCAGACAAGGCTGGTGTGGCTTATGTGGATGCGACTGATATTGCAGATGCGACCCGCAAGGCCTATGAACTTGCGACTCAAGGAGATGTAGTCCTTCTCAGTCCAGCCAATGCCAGCTGGGATATGTATGCTAACTTTGAAGTACGTGGCGACCTCTTTATCGACACAGTAGCGGAGTTAAAGGAATAATATGAAAAAAATTGTCTTTACAGGTGGGGGGACGGTTGGACACGTTACCCTCAATCTTTTGTTAATGCCCAAGTTCATCGAAGATGGCTGGGAAGTCCACTATATCGGGGACAAGAGTGGTATTGAACACCAAGAAATCCTCAAGTCAGGTTTTGACGTCACCTTCCATTCCATTGCAACTGGGAAATTGCGTCGCTATTTCTCTTGGCAAAATATGCTGGACGTCTTCAAAGTTGGTTGGGGAATTGTCCAATCGCTCTTTATCATGTTACGAGTTCGTCCACAGGCCCTTTTTTCAAAGGGAGGCTTTGTCTCTGTACCGCCCGTTATCGCTGCGCGTGTGTCAGGAGTGCCTGTCTTTATTCACGAATCTGACCTGTCTATGGGTTTGGCCAATAAAATCGCCTATAAATTTGCGACGAAGATGTATTCAACATTTGAACAAGCTTCGAGTTTGTCTAAGGTCGAGCATGTGGGAGCAGTGACCAAGGTTTCAGACCAAAAAAATCCAGAACCGGATGAATTGGTGGATATCCAAACCCACTTTAATACAAAATTGCCAACGATATTGTTTGTCGGCGGTTCAGCAGGAGCTCGTGTCTTTAACCAATTGGTGACAGACCATAAGAAAGAACTGACAGAGCGCTACAATATTATCAATCTAACTGGAGACTCTAGCCTGAACGAGTTGAACCAAAATCTTTTTCGTGTCGACTACGTGACCAATCTCTATCAACCCTTGATGGAATTGGCTGATATTGTTGTGACACGAGGTGGAGCCAATACGATTTTTGAGCTCTTGGCCATGGCAAAATTACATGTCATTGTGCCACTTGGTCGTGAAGCTAGTCGTGGTGACCAGATTGAAAATGCAGCTTACTTTGTAAAAAAAGGCTATGCAGAAGAGCTTCAAGAAAGCGATTTGACCTTGGATAGTTTGGAAGAGAAGCTTTCTCACTTACTAAGCCACAAGGAAGATTACCAAGCTAAGATGAAAGCTTCTAAGGAATTGAAATCTCTAGCAGATTTTTATCAATTGTTGAAAAAAGATTTATCATAAGGAAAGTAAATGTCAAAAGATAAGAAAAATGAGGGCAAAGAAATCCTCGAAGAATTGAAAGAGTTATCAGAATGGCAGAAACGAAACCAAGAATATCTAAAAAAGAAGGCTGAGGAAGAGGCGGCCATAGCTGAGGAGAAGGAAAAGGAAAGACAAGCTCGAATGGCTTCAAAATCTGAAGATTCAGATGCAACCGAGGACCAAGAGAGTGAATCTGATTCAAAAGACCCAAAATCAGCTAAGGATGATACCGAAGAAAAAGTAGAAGAGTCAGAATACGTCAAAAAAGAAGTATCCAAAGAAGAATCAAAGTCCAAAGAGCCAAAGAAAGAGGATAAAAAGGCAGATAAAAAGCCTGTAAAGGAAAAACCGATCAAACCGAAAATTCCAGGAATCCATATCTTACGAGCCTTAACGATTTTATTTCCATGTCTGCTTTTATTGATTGTCTCCGCCTACTTACTCAGTCCTTATGCGACCATGAAGGATATTCGTGTCGAGGGAACGGTGCACACTACGTCTGATGATATTCGACAGGCTTCAGGTATTCAGGATTCGGATTATACGATTAACCTTCTGCTAGACAAGGAAAAATATGAAAAGCAGATTAAGTCTAACTATTGGGTTGAATCAGCTCAACTTGTTTATCAATTTCCAACCAAGTTCACTATCAAGGTCAAGGAATATGATATTGTGGCCTACTATATTTCTGGTGAAAACCATTATCCTATTCTTTCCAGTGGTCAGCTTGAGACCAGTGCTGTGAGTTTGGTCAGTCTACCAGAAACTTATATATCAGTTCTCTTTAATGATAGTGAAAAAATCAAGGCTTTTGTCTCAGAACTTTCTCAAATTAGCCCAGAACTCAAGGCGGCTATCCAAAAGGTGGAACTAGCTCCCAGCAAGGTCACTTCCGATTTAATTCGATTGACCATGAATGATTCGGACGAAGTCTTGGTTCCTCTATCTGAAATGAGTAAGAAACTGCCTTATTACAGTAAGATTAAGCCTCAATTGTCAGAACCAAGTGTGGTCGATATGGAAGCTGGAATCTACAGCTACACTGTAGCGGATAAATTGATTATGGAAGCAGAAGAAAAAGCCAAAAAAGAGGCCGAAGAAGCTGAGAAAAGGCAGGAAGAAGAACGTAAACGTTTAGAAGAAGAACAGAAAAAACAAGAGGAAGAGAGCAATCGAAACCAAACGACCCAGCGCTCATCGCGTCGCTAGGTTTTACTTTTTTCTCATAGTACTTTAGTGACTAGTTTTTACGTTTAATATTTGACATCTGTTTTTCTTTATGTTACATTATGCAGTGTAATCGATTGCAAAATAATTTTTTATGAAGAAGGTAACACATATGTCAGATGAAGTATTCTTATTTGAAGAAATTGAAGAAATCGTAGCCTCTACAGATGGTGAATTTTGGGGGAGTTTTACTTGGAACTGGGGTAGTTCTCTTAATTGGAGTAGCCTATTGTTAAAAAGATAGGGAGTGATAATCATGCAAGATAACTTTTTATTTGAGGGAATTGAAAAAATTTCAGTACCAGTTAGTGATTTTTCAGCTGGACTTGCAATAGGTATCGGATTTGGTTTAGCAATCCTTGCTCTTACTGGTTGTTGAAGTTTGTTCATTTACTAACATTAAGCTTTTTCAATTTCATTTTAGACAGTCATTTGAATTTTCCGTATTAGTCTTGCAGCAAGAGATTAATAGAATTAGTTATTATTTTATTGATTGTGGACTGAGGGACAGTATCATCTATATATACCATCCAGTAAGAAACATGTATTAGTTGGGAAACAGGAAAAAAATGGTTAGAGCAACTAATAGGTCAAGAATTTACCATATCGGACTTATTAGTGTTAGTAGGGAAGAAATATTATTTAAGATTTTATATTGTTCTTAGTAAAATGGGACTTATAGATTCTATGAAATCACGAAAAAAGATAAATATTTTTAAAATATCTTGGGACTTTAATATAACATTGGACTTTAATATAACATTATCTGAAAAATTAAACTATAAAAGATTTAATAAGAATTTTGAAAAAATCCTATTTGGTATTTTCCCATTGGCTCTTATTTTGCAATGTTTTATTATGTATATTTATAGGGCGGATATTTTGACTAATTTCCAAAACTTTCCAATAACGCTAAACATTCTTTTATTTTGGTTGCTTGTTGTTATTATATCTGCAACGATACATGAATTTAGTCATGCAATAATTGCTAATAATTATCAAATTGAGATCCCAAATTGTGGAATAATGCTACTTTTGTTTAATTTGGCTTTTTTTGTAGATTTAAGTGGGGTGCAATTCTTAAAGAATAAAAAACAATTTTTGAAAATTATGTTAGCAGGAATTGCTTCAAATTCGATTTTATCACTTACAGGTTTACTTGTTTTATTGTTCACATCGTATAAATTGCTTGGACTCTTATTTTTTATCATTAACTTAGGTATGATTTTTAGGTCAACTTGCTCCTCTGAAAGTACTTTTAGAGGAGCTGTTTGATTTGGCTAGTTTTTGAAACTGAAATCTATTATACTACAAACTATTGAAAGCGTTTTAATTTTAAGGTATAATAATCTCATAGAAATAAAGAAAAGGAGGAAAGAGGATGCCACAGATTAGCAAAGAAGCCTTGATTGAGCAAATCAAAGATGGAATCATCGTTTCTTGTCAGGCTCTTCCTCATGAACCGCTTTATACAGAAGCGGGAGGGGTGATTCCCTTGCTGGTCAAAGCGGCTGAGCAAGGTGGAGCAGTCGGTATCCGAGCAAACAGTGTTCGCGATATCAAGGAAATTAAGGAAGTCACTAAACTTCCAATCATTGGGATTATCAAACGTGATTATCCACCTCAGGAACCCTTCATCACGGCTACTATGAAAGAAGTTGATGAATTGTCAGAACTGGACATCGAGGTGATTGCTCTGGATTGTACCAAGCGTGAACGCTACGATGGTTTGGAAATTCAAGAGTTCATTCGTCAGGTTAAGGAGAAATATCCTAACC